>NZ_JXQX01000023.1:0-40741 GCF_000834175.1 Microbacterium sp. MEJ108Y
GGGGGGGGGAACCGATCATCATGACCGCATCCAATCAGCAGATCGTGATCGACGAGGACGAGCTCCGCGCGCACGTGCGGGCGCTCACCGCAGCGGCCGAGCTGCTCGGATCCGCCGCCACGACAGCCGCCGGAGGTGTGGGGCAGTCGGCGTTCGGCGCGATGTGCGGCCCCTTGCTCGGGCCCGCGGTCGACGCGCTCGCGGATGCCTCCGAGTCGACGCTCGCTGCCGCGACGACTCTCGCCGACGCGACGGCGACCGGCCTCAAGGGGATCGTCGATGCCTTCGGCGCGATCGAAGACGGCGCCGTCACCTCGTTCCGCGCCATCGAGGGAGAGCTGTGAGCGCGTCCGCAAGCATCAGCAGCCAGGTGCGCTCCGGTTCGTGGGCGGCGGGAGCACCCGGGTACAGCGCCTCGCAGGCCGACTGCGCGAGCATCCCCGGCATCGCCGGCATGCTCATGCAGTACATCGCCCCGCTGCGGGAGTGGTTCGACGATCTCCTCGGCGACCCCGGCACCGTCGGCGGGTTCGCCTCGCGCTGGGAGGGAGCAGAGAGCTCGCTCCGCCGAGTGGTCGAGACGCTCCGCGATGCCGAGCCCCGGCTGGCCGAGCTCGACGGCCGCACGGTCCGCGCGCTGCGGGCCCGGTACGGCGACCTGCTGTCCGTCGCCGAGGATGCCGCCCAGTGGACCGGAGCCACGGCGAGCGCGGTGCGCCTGGTCAGCCAGATCATCGAGTCGACACGAGTGCTGATCTGCGACTTCCTCGGTCGCCTGAGCCGCTTCGCCGACGATCTGTTCCGCTTCAGCCTCAATCCCCTGCAGAAGCTCGAGGACATCCAGCGGTTCGCCGAGTCCGCAGCCGAGTTCGTCAGCACCGCCGGCGCGCTGGTCAAGAGTCTCACCGGCGCCGTCGTGTCTCTTGCGCAGCTCCTCTACAAGCTCGTGCCGCTCGTCGGCGACGCGCTGGCCACCCTCCGCGATGTCCTCGCCGACATGCTGCCGCTGGTCGGCGGACTCACCGGCGGGCCGCTCGGACTGGTGTTCGGCAACGTGCTCCACGACTTCTTGACCGGTGACGCGCAGGTCCGCGAGATCGATCCGTCGACGTTGAACGAGGATCAACTGGCCGCATGGAACGACGCTCACGAGGTCACCTCGCTCGACTCGCTGTCGGATCTCGTGTCGGTGAACGGCACGACCGACGCGATGGGCGGGGAGAGCTCCACGGCGATCGACATCAAAGAGGTCGTCAGTCCCGACGGCTCGACGCACTGGGTCGTGTCGCTCCCGTCGACACAGGCCTGGGAGTTCGGCCCCTCGAGCGGCGCGATGAACGACCGGGACAACAACCTCGCGCTGATGCTCGACAACCCGCTCTTCCGCACTCAGTACGAGCGCGCGGTGCTGGATGCGATGCAGCAGGCGGGGATCCCTGCGGGATCCGACGTCGTGCTGACCGGCTTCAGCCAGGGCGGCATCATGGCGGCGAACCTCGCCGCGGACTCGTCCTTCCCGTACAACCCGATCGGGGTCGTGACCAACGGCTCCCCCGTCGACAACTTCCACGTGCCGCCGAACGTGCCGGTCTACGCGTTCCAGCACGCGACAGACGTCGTGCCGATGCTGGATGGGAGCCTCGTCGGCGTTCCCGGGCTGCCGGGCCAGTCCCCGTTCGACATCCCGAACACCCCGGTGACCGTGCTCCCGCCGAACATCCACCAGATCACGCTCCCGGACCCGGATGGGGCACACGGGTTCGGAGCACACAACAACCCGAAGTATGCGACGTCCGTGGCAGAGTGGGAAGCCGCCTATCGCGATGCCAACGGCGGAACGGATCCTTGGGACCTCGCCGGTCTCGGCGGCACAGTGGTCGATCACCAGGTATACCAAGGAGTGGAACGCTGATATGAGCATCACCGGCCGTGCGCGAGCCACTCGGGGAGCCGTCGCACTCGCGCTCGCGGCGATGATGCTCGCACTGAGCGGGTGCGGCCCGCTTCTGAAGGAGACCTCCGACGGGGACTTCGCCGAGACGATTCCCGCAGCGCTGATGGATTCAGAGATCGGCGTCACCGATGCCTACGCTGCGAAGACGATCTCCGGGTTCACCTTCTATCTGAGCGTGGGCGTCGATCTCGACCACGAAGACGCCTCCGCCGATGATCTGGCGGGCATCCTGAGGATCGTCCTCGAGCACAACGACGTGCCCAGCGACGAGATCGACCTCGGCGTCAACGGAAGTGATGGCGAATCGATCGACCTCGAGGCGTTGGTGCGGAGCATCTCGCCCGACCTGGAGATCGCGTCGAGCACCTACGGCGACATCCAGGTGACGAACGACCAGGCAGCCGCGATCGTCGAGGCCGTCTGGGGCGAGTGAGGGGCTCCCCTCCGGTTCGGGGCGATTAGACTGTGGGGCACAACCCACACTCAGGCACGCTCACACAGTGCCGCATACATCGCTCGAGGAGACCTCCATGTCCGTGATTCCCGACAAGCCCGTACTCGAAGGTCTCGAAGCGAAGTGGGGTGAGTCGTGGTCCGAGCAGGGCACCTACCTGTTCGACCGACTCCGCGCCGCACAGTCCGGCCGCGAGGGTGTGTACTCGATCGACACTCCCCCGCCGACCGCATCCGGCAGCCTGCACATCGGCCACGTGTTCTCGTACACGCACACCGACGTCAAGGCGCGCTTCGAGCGCATGCGCGGCAAGAACGTGTTCTACCCGATGGGCTGGGACGACAACGGCCTTCCCACCGAGCGTCGGGTGCAGAACTACTACGGCGTGCGCTGCGACCCCTCGCTTCCCTACCAGGACGACTTCACGCCGCCGTTCGAGGGCGGCGACAACAAGTCCAGCCGCGCCGCCGACCAGGTGCCGATCAGCCGACGTAACTTCATCGAGCTCTGCGAGCGTCTGACGATCGAAGACGAGAAGCAGTTCGAGGCGCTGTTCCGCCAGCTCGGCCTCTCGGTCGACTGGACCCAGACGTACCGCACGATCTCGGACGACACCATCCGCCAGAGCCAGCTCGCGTTCCTGCGCAACCTCGAGCGCGGCGAGGCCTACCAGTCGCTCGCACCGACCCTGTGGGACATCGACTTCCGCTCGGCGATCGCGCAGGCCGAACTCGAGGATCGCGATCAGCAGGCCGCTTATCACACCATCGATTTCCCCTTCGCCGACGGATCTGGCTCGATCACGATCGAGACCACCCGCCCCGAGCTGCTGCCGGCGTGCATCGCGATCGTGACCCACCCCGAGGGCCCGCACAAGCACCTGATCGGCACGAAGGTGCGCACGCCGTTCTTCGGCGCAGAGATCGAGATCCACGGACACCACCTCGCACAGCCCGACAAGGGCACGGGAGCCGCGATGGTCTGCACCTTCGGCGACGTGACCGACATCATCTGGTGGCGTGAGCTGCGCACAGCCGCGGGCGACCACCTCCCGAACATGACGACGATCGGTCTCGACGGCCGGTTCCTCCCGACCGCCCCGTCGATCGTGGCCGACGCTGAGGCCATCGACTGGTACCAGGCCGAGCTCGCCGGCAAGACGGTGTTCTCGGCCCGCAAGGCCATCGTCGAGAAGCTGCAGGAGACCGGCGACATGACGGCGGTCGGTAAGCCGTTCAATCACGCGGTGAAGTTCTTCGAGAAGGGCGACCGCCCGCTCGAGATCGTCTCGACCCGCCAGTGGTACATCCGCAACGGCGCGCGTGACGCGAAGCGGCGCGACGAGCTGCTCGAGCGCGGCACCCAGCTGACGTGGCACCCGGACTTCATGCGCGTGCGCTACGAGAACTGGGTCGGCGGCCTGACCGGCGACTGGCTCGTGTCACGCCAGCGCTTCTTCGGCGTGCCGATCCCGCTCTGGTACGGACTCGATGAGAACGGCGAGCGCGACTACGACCGGGTGATCGCTCCCGACCACGCGAGCCTTCCCATCGACCCGACGACCGACGTCCCCGCGGGCTACACCGAGGACCAGCGCGGTGCGGCCGGCGGATTCGAGGCCGAAGCCGACATCCTCGACACCTGGGCGACCTCGTCGCTCACTCCGCAGCTCGCCGGCGGATGGCAGCGCGACGAGGAGCTGTGGCAGCTCACCGCTCCGTTCGACCTGCGCCCCCAGGGCCAGGACATCATCCGCACCTGGCTCTTCTCGACCATGCTGCGCTCGACTCTCGAGGACTCCCGATCGCCGTGGCGCAACGCCGCGATCTCGGGCTTCATCGTCGACCCCGACCGCAAGAAGATGTCGAAGTCCAAGGGCAACGTGGTGACTCCGGCGGACATCCTCGAGACCCACGGATCGGATGCGGTGCGCTATTGGGCCGCTTCGAGCCGCCTGGGCATGGATGCCGCTTTCGACCCGCAGAACCCGACGCAGGTCAAGATCGGCCGCCGTCTGGCGATCAAGGTGCTGAACGCCGCGAAGTTCGTGCTGTCGTTCCCCGTACCGGAGGGCGCTCAGGTCACCCACGCGCTCGATGCATCGATGCTCACCGGCCTGGACGCCGTGATCGAGGAGGCGACGAAGGCGTTCGAGAACTACGACCAGGCCAAGGCGCTCGAAGTGACCGAGGCGTTCTTCTGGACGTTCTGCGACGACTACCTCGAGCTCGTCAAGGAGCGCGCCTACAACCAGAACGACGTGGGTCAGGCATCCGCCGCTCTCGCGCTGCGTCTGGCACTGTCGACGCTCCTGCGCCTGCTCGCCCCGATCATCTCGTTCGCGACCGAAGAGGTGTGGTCGTGGTTCGAAGAAGGCTCGGTGCACACCGCGGCGTGGCCTGAAGCACTCGGCATCGAGGGCGATACGGCCGTGCTGTCGGCCGCGAGCGAGGCGCTGATCGGCATCCGCCGCGCCAAGACCGAGGCCAAGGCATCGCAGAAGACTCCGGTCTCCCGCGCCGCGATCGCCGCTCCCGCCGTCAAGCTCGAGGCGCTCCGCGCCGCGGCCGACGACCTCCGGGCAGTGGGACGCATCGCCGAACTCGAGTTCACCGAGGCCGACGAGTTCGCGGTCACCGCGATCGAGCTCGCGCCGGTCGAGGGCGCCTGATGCAGCTGGGCACGAGGTGGGCCACCGGTTCCGAGCCACCGGCATCCGTTCCCGCCGCGCTCCGGCCGGCGATCGCCGAAGTCGAATCGCGCGGTCTCTCCGGGCACTGGACGCTCACGTGGCTCGAAGGCCGCGCGATCGCAGAGCTCGATGCGGGCTGGGAGGTCTTCCAGACCGGGTCCGGCGATGTGGTCGCCCGACCCTTCGAGGACTGAGCGGTCTCTGCTGACGAAGCCCCCTGTCCGCGTCTGCGGCAGGGGGCTTCGCCGTGATCAGAACGCCTCAGCGCCGAGGGAGCCCGATCTGCGCGAGCATGTGCTCGACCGCGCGAGGATCCTGTCGCCTGGTCTGCTGCTCTCGCAGGAGATCGAGAGCGAGGGCCCGCTTCTGAGCGCGGCGAGTGATGCGTCGCTCGACGAAGACCGTGAGGAGATCAGCAAGGCCGAGGAGCTTCCGCTCCGCCTGTGTCGGGGCGACGAGGCGGATGGTCGCGCTGGTCATGATTCCTCCTCGTTCGAGTCAGCGGCACCGGCGAGCACCGGCCCGGTCGCCGGAAGGTCGAAGAGCTCGGTGCGCATCGACACCCGGCGCACGTCCGGCCCGGTCTGGCCGCGATATCGCCCGACGGCACCCTCGATGACTCCCATGAGCTCGTCCTTGAGGTCCTCCATCTGCGAGGGGGTCATCTCGAGGAGGGTTGTGGCGATCAGCCCCGCGTCCTTCCAGCCTTCCGGCACCTCTGTGTCCGGCCGGTTGACGTAGGACATCAGGGTCTCGTGCCGCAGGCGGAAGAACTCCGACGACACGATCTGCGCCGCTGCCTGGTTGGCGGGCGACATGCTCTGGCTCGGACCGGGGATGTCGATGCGCCCCTCAGGCAGCTCCCACCAGCGCTCGCGCGCTGTGCCTCGCCCCTCGACCTCGTGGATCAGGTCATGTGCCGAGAGAGTGCGCAGATGGTAGCTGGTGGACCCGGAGGTCTCCCCCAGCATCGATGCGAGCGAACTCGCCGTCTGCGGCCCATGTGCGCTGAGCAGATCGAAAATCCGCACACGCAGCGGGTGAGCCAGGGCCTTGAGCGCCCCGGAATCGAGTCGTCGCAACTGCTCTTCGTCTGCCATGCATGCAAAGATACTCTTGCAAAGACTTCTTTGCAAGCATTCTTTTGCAAAGCAATCTTTGTCTGCTCGCCTCTCAGCTCACGACGGCTCGCGCGGCGACGAAGGCAGCCACGCATCTTTCGATCTGCTCGGGCGTATGCGCCGCCGAGAGCTGTACGCGGATCCGCGCCAGCCCGCGAGGAACGACGGGGAAGCTGAACGCGGTCACGTAGATGCCCTGCGCCTGCATCTCCGTCGCGATGCGCGCTGTGAGAGCCGCGTCGCCGAACATCACGGGGACGATCGGATGCTCTCCCGGCAGCAGATCGAAACCCTCCGCCGTCATCCGCTCACGGAACAGTGCCGCGTTGTCGCGCAGACGCGCACGGAGATCGGCCGAACCCTCGACGAGATCGAGCGCGGTGAGGGTTCCGGCGACGATGGCGGGGGCGAGCGTGTTCGAGAACAGATACGGACGCGAACGCTGACGCAGCAGGGCGACGACGTCGGCGTGCGAGGCGACGTAGCCACCGGATGCTCCGCCCAGCGCCTTCCCGAACGTGCCCGTATAGATGTCGACACGATCGGCGACACCGCAGAGTTCCGGCGTTCCTCGTCCGTTCTCCCCTACGAAGCCGACCGCGTGCGAGTCGTCGACGAACACCAGGGCGTCGTGGCGATCCGCGAGGTCGCAGATCTCGGCGAGCGGCGCGATGTAGCCGTCCATCGAGAACACGCCGTCGGTGACGATCACCCGGAAGCGTGCATCGGATGCCGCCTGCAGCTGCGCTTCGAGATCCGCCATGTCACGATTGCGGTAGCGAAGCCGACGCGCCTTCGAGAGACGGATCCCGTCGATGATCGACGCGTGATTGAGTTCGTCCGAGATGATCGCGTCCTCAGCACTGAAGAGCGTCTCGAACACTCCTCCGTTCGCGTCGAAGCATGACGAGAAGAGGATCGAGTCGTCGGTGCCGAGGAATCCCGCGAGTCGTCGCTCGAGCTCCAGATGCTGTTCCTGCGTACCGCAGATGAAGCGGACGCTGGCGAGCCCGTAGCCCCACTCCTGCAGTGCCGCAGTGGCGGCATCCAGGATCCGCGGGTCGTCGGCGAGACCGAGGTAGTTGTTCGCGCAGAAATTGAGCACCTCTGCGCCGTCGGCGGTGATCTCGGCGTTCTGCGGCCCGCGGATGCCTCGTTCGTGCTTCGTGAGGCCCGCGGCCTCGATCCCGGCGAGCTCGTCAGCCACATGCTTCTGGAATGTCCCGTACATCACAGCTCCGTCCAATCGAGGATGATCTTTCCCGTGCCGGCGGACTCGGCCGCGGCAAAGCCCTGTTCCCAGTCCCTGGCGGGGATCACATCCGCGATCACCCGTCCGATCGAGTCGCGCAGCGTCGCACTCGTCTGCAGCATGGCACCCATCGCGTTCCACGTCTCGAACATCTCGCGTCCGTAGATCCCCTTGATCGTGAGCATGTGCGTGACGAGCTTGCCCCAGTCAATCTCGAATCCGGTGCTGGGCAGTCCGAGCATCGCGATCCGGCCGCCATGGTTCATGTTGTCGATCATCGCCGGGAGCGCCGACGCCGCGCCGCTCATCTCGAAGCCGATGTCGAATCCCTCGCGCAGACCGAGCGCCTGCTGGGCATCTCGGATCTCGCGGGCCGAGACGTCGACGACCTCGTCCGCGCCCATGAGACGCGCCATCTCGAGGCGAGGCGCGCTCACATCCGTCGCCGCGATGAAGCGGGCTCCGGCGTGCCGAGCGACGGCGATCGCCATGAGGCCGATCGGACCGCACCCTGTCACGAGCACATCCTCACCCACGAGCGGGAACGTGAGCGCCGTGTGCACGGCGTTGCCGAGAGGATCGAAGATCGCGCCGAGCTCCGGCGCCACGTCGGCGTGATGCACCCAGACGTTCACGGCGGGCAACGCCAGGAACTCGGCGAAGGCCCCGTCGCGTTGCAGCCCGAGGCCGATCGTGCGGATGCACATCTGGCGGCGTCCTGCGCGGCAATTGCGGCACGTGCCGCACACGATGTGCCCCTCGCCCGACACCCGATCGCCCACAGCGATGTCGTGGACGAGCGGACCGACCTCGACGACCTCGCCGTAGAACTCGTGACCGGGGATGAGTGGGGCATCGATGGCGGATGCAGCCCAGTCGTCCCAGCGACGGATATGCAGATCGGTGCCGCAGATCCCCGTACTCAGCACGCGGATCACGACTTCGTCTGGCGCCGCAGTGGGCTCGGGACGATCCACGAGCTCGAGTCCGGCGGCGCGTTCGGCTTTGAACAATGCCTTCATATGTCGATCAGATCGCATTCGACCATGTAGAACAACCGGTAACTTCTGCATAGACCCTGTAGCAAACACTAATCTGAGTGGATGGAACTCCATCAGCTGCAGATCCTGAGAGAGCTCGGCGCTCTGGGAAGCGTCACCGCCGTCGCCGAGACGCTCAACGTCACCCCGTCTGCCGTGTCACAGCATCTGGCAGCCCTGCAACGGAGCTTCCGCACACCGCTCACGCGCAAAGACGGCCGTCGCCTCACGTTGACCGCAGCCGGGCAGGCGCTTGCGGCAGCGGGCGCCGAGGCGATAGACGCGATGGCCGCAGCGCGCAGCGCGCTGGACGACTTCGAGAACGACAGCACCGGCGTGGTCACAATCAGCGGATTCCACAGCGTCGGGCAGGCGCTCTTCGGGTCGCTGATCCGTGAACTCGACGACTCCCCCGCGCCGCCGACCGTGCAGCTCACCGACGAGGACGTGGCGCAGAGCGAGTTCCCCGCTCTCGCAGCCCGGTACGACCTCGTGCTCGCGCACCGCATGGAGCATTCGCCGCCGTGGCCGACAGACGGGGTGCGCAGCCTGGCGCTCGTTCGAGAACCGCTGGACGTCGCCGTCTCGTCTTCCCACCCTCTCGCCACCCGCGCGCAGGTGACGTCCTTCGACGTCATCGACAGCCCCTGGGTCACGAGTCGCATCGGATACTCGCCCGACGATGTGCTGCGCGCCGTCTCAGCCGTCGCCGGGCGTCCCGTCGAGATCCGCCACCGGATCAACGACTACGGTGCGGTCGCGGCGGTCATCGCTGCGGGCGGGGTCCTCGGGATGCTGCCGCGCTATACGTCCCGCACCGTCGACGACCGTGACATCGTGCGGCTTCCGCTGCGGGGAGTCAGCACCCACCGGATGATCGACGTGCTCGCCAGGCCGGAGAACCTGAGACGACAATCCGTGCGCGTCGTCGTCGACGCCCTGCAGCGGGTGATGGCTAGGCTCAGAGGATGACCGACGCCTCGAACCCTCTGCTTCAGCCGTCTGCACTCCCCTACGGGCTCCCCGATTTCGCGGCGATCACGCCCGAGCACTACCTGCCCGCGTTCCAGGCGGCGTTCGACGAGCATCTCCAGGAGATCTCTCGGATCACCATGGTGCGATCGATGCCCACCTTCGAGAACACGATCGAGGCGCTGGAGCGCTCCGGAGAACTGCTCGACCGCGTCGCACACACCTTCTACACCGTCACATCGGCCGACGCGACGCCCGAGATCCAGAAGATCGACGAGCAGCTCGCTCCGCTCATGGCGGCGCATCACGATGCCATCACTCTCGACGGGGCGCTGTACTGGCGCGTCCAGCAGGTGCATGCGCGCCTGGATGACCTCGAGCTCGACGACGAGCAGCGGTATCTCGTCGAGCGGCACCATCGCGAGATGACCCACGCAGGTGCGGCCCTCGACGACGACGCGAAGAGCCGGCTCACCGTGCTGAATCAGCAGCTGTCGACGCTGAGCAACACCTTCGAGCGCAACCTGCTCAACGACACGAACGATCTCGCCGTGGTGTTCGACTCCTCCGACGAACTCGACGGTCTCAGCAGTGGGGAGCTCTCCGCCGCAGCTCGTGCGGCGAGCGATCGAGGCCTCGACGGACGGTTCGTCATCACTCTCCCGTTGTTCACCGGGCATCCGTATCTCGCTCAGCTCCGCGACCGCGAGTCCCGCCGCCGCATCATGGCGGCCTCACGGTCGCGGGCGTCCCGCCCCAACGCGAACGACAACCGGCCGGTGCTCACGGAGATCGTCCGCCTGCGCGCCGAGCGCGCAGCGCTGCTGGGCTACGACTCGCATGCCGCCTACGTCACCGCAGACGAGACGGCCGGCAGCCCTGTGGCTGTAGAGCGGATGCTGCGCGAGCTCGCCGCGCCGTCTGCGCGGAACGCCCGTGCAGAGCGGGAAACCCTGCAGTCGATCGTCGACGAGACGGAGGCCGCACCCTTCACGGTCGAGGCGCACGACTGGGCGTTCTACACCGAGAAGGTGCGCACTGCCCGCTATGCGATCGACACGAGCGCGCTGCGCCCGTGGTTCGAGGCCGAACGGGTGCTCCAGGACGGGGTGTTCTTCGCGGCCACACAGCTCTACGGGGTGACGTTCGCAGAGCGGCACGACCTCCGGGCCTACCACCCGGGTGCTCGCGTGTTCGAGGTCAGCGATGCCGACGGCAGCGCGGTGGGCCTGTACGTGCTCGACCTCTACACGCGCGACTCGAAGCGCGGTGGCGCGTGGATGAATCCCATCGTCAGCCAGTCGCGCCTCCGAGGGACGCTGCCCGTCGTCGTCAACAACCTCAATGTCCCGCTTCCCGGTGACGGTGAGCCGACCCTACTGACGCTCGACGAGGTCACGACGCTGTTCCACGAGTTCGGGCACGCACTGCACGGTCTGTTCGCCGTCGTCACCTACCCGCACTTCGCCGGCACGAACGTCTTCCGCGACTTCGTCGAGTTCCCGAGTCAGGTCAACGAGATGTGGATCCTCTGGCCCGAGGTCCTCGACAACTACGCACGTCACTACGAGACCGGCGAAGCGCTCGACCCCGCGATCGTCGAACGCCTTCGCGCCACCGAGACGTTCGATCAGGGTCACGCGACGAGCGAGTACCTCGCGGCAGCGTGGCTCGATCAGGCGTGGCACCGCATGGATACGAGGGCCGTCGTCGACGACGTCGCCGAGTTCGAGGCGGCCGCGCTCGCCGACATCGGACTCGACGATCCCGTCGTGCCGACCCGCTACTCGTCGACCTACTTCGCGCATGTCTTCTCGGGCGGATACAGCGCCGGCTACTACTCCTACATCTGGAGCGAGGTGCTCGACGCCGACACGGTCGACTGGTTCCGCGAGAACGGCGGACTCACGCGCGAGAACGGCGACCGGTTCCGCGCCCGTCTCCTCGGCGTGGGTGGCTCCAAGGATCCGCTCGACGCATACCGCGACTTCCGTGGCCGGGATGCCGAGATCGCGCCGCTGCTGAAGCGTCGCGGCCTCGAAGCATGAGAGAGTCGCGCGCCGCCTCCTGACGTCAGCGGTCGAGACGCTCCATCGCCGAGCGGTCGAGACGCTCCATCGCCGAGCGGTCGAGACGCTCCATCGCCTTGTACCAGGTGAGCTGATGGTAGCTCTGCGAGAGATGCTCGCCGAGGGTGTCGAGAGGGACTGTGTGCACGGCGATCGCCTCGCTGTCATCGAGCGACTGCTCGGCGACGCGCACGCAGCCTCGGGCGAGGAAGTGATGCACCCGGTTGGTGTGGTTGCCGAAGTTGGCCCAGGTGGCTCCGAGACCGATCATCTCCTCGGCCTCGTACCCGGTCTCCTCGCGCAGCTCTCTGACCGCGGCTGCGTCCGGCGATTCGCCAGCCTCCACGCCGCCGCCGATCGTGCCGACCGCGACGATCGCGGCTCCGTGTCGGTACTCTTCGACGACGATCGCGTGGCCCTCTCGGTCGAGGGCCAGCACCGAGATCCAGTCCCCGTATTCGAGCACGTAATACGGGGCGATGGTCCGCTGACGCTCATCGACGCAGTCGTCCGCGCGCACGCGGATCCAGCGATCGGCATGCACCAGCTCGCTGCCGACCACTCGCCAGGGCGAGGGAACCGAACTCACGCGCTCTTGCGCTTGCGCTCCATCACGATCGTCGGCGCAGCGCCCTCGTCGACGGCCGCCTGGGTGACGATGACCTTCGCCACGTCTTCGGCCGAGGGGATCTCGAACATGATCGGCCCGAGCACGTCTTCGAGGATCGCACGGAGTCCACGAGCGCCGGTCTTGCGTTCGACGGCGAGGTCGGCGATCGAGCGCAGCGCCTCTGTTTCGAACTCGAGCTGAACGCCGTCGAGCTCGAACATGCGCTGGTACTGCTTGACGAGTGCGTTGCGAGGTCCCGTGAGAATGTCGATGAGCGCACTCTGGTCGAGCGGCGAGACCGAGGTCACGACGGGAAGACGGCCGATGAACTCGGGGATCAGACCGAACTTGTGCAGGTCTTCCGGCAGTACCTCGCTGAAGAGATCGAGATCCTTGCCCTTGTCGTGCAGCGGGGCGCCGAAGCCGATGCCATGCTTGCCGACGCGTGCCGACACGATGTCCTCGAGGCCGGCGAACGCGCCCGCGACGATGAACAGCACGTTCGACGTGTCGATCTGGAGGAACTCCTGGTGGGGGTGCTTGCGCCCGCCCTGAGGAGGCACCGATGCCACAGTGCCCTCGATGATCTTCAGGAGAGCCTGCTGCACGCCCTCGCCAGAGACGTCGCGGGTGATCGACGGGTTCTCGGCCTTGCGGGCGATCTTGTCGACCTCGTCGATGTAGATGATGCCCTGCTCCGCGCGCTTGACGTCGTAGTCGGCGGCCTGGATGAGCTTGAGGAGGATGTTCTCGACGTCTTCACCGACGTAGCCGGCTTCGGTGAGCGCTGTGGCGTCTGCGACGGCGAAGGGCACGTTCAGTCGCTTCGCGAGCGTCTGCGCCAGGTAGGTCTTGCCGCAGCCCGTCGGGCCGATGAGCAGGATGTTGCTCTTCGCGATCTCGACGCTCTCGGCCTTCTGCTCGGCCGTCTGAAGGGTGCCGTGCGCACGGATTCGCTTGTAGTGGTTGTACACCGCGACGGCCAGAGCCTTCTTCGCGGGCTCCTGCCCGACGACGTACTCCTCGAGGAATGAGAAGATCTCACGCGGCTTGGGCAGTTCGAAGTCCGCCGTGCCGTCGGCGGAGGACTCCGCCATCCGCTCCTCGATGATCTCGTTGCACAACTCGACGCACTCGTCGCAGATGTACACACCGGGTCCTGCGATGAGCTGCTGCACCTGCTTCTGACTCTTTCCGCAGAATGAGCACTTGAACAGGTCAGCGCTTTCGCCGATACGGGCCATGCGCGTCCTCCTAGGGGGATCCTGAGATCGTCTACTGAGCCTAACCGCTGCATCCGACACCGGGACGCATTGGCGCGGGGTCGCGCATCACGAGTCCGCATCGCCCGACCGCATGTGTCCGCGCCTGCTCGGCGAAGAGCATCGGAGGGGTCGCGTCACCTGCGCCAGGCGAAATAGCCGGTCACCGACGGCGAGGGGATGTCATCGCGCCCCTGTGCGATGTAATGCGTCTCGACTGCAAGGATCTGTCCGCTGTCGGGGGCGACGAGCAGATATTCCTCGTAAGAGGGGTCATCCTCGTGTGCAGCCGAGAACGCGATCGCATCACGGCCCAGCCGGTCAGTCACGGCCCCGACGACCTTGAGGCCCGCCTCATGCGCGAAGTACTCCAGCACCGTGGCTTCCTCTGTCGATGAGAGCTGACGCTGGCGCATGAGGTCCGCGACCGAGTTGATCACCAGAGCCGCATCAGGAAGCTCCGTGGTCTCGTACGTCTTGGCAAAGTATGCGGGGATCTGGTGGCTCTCTGACGGCAGTGGTTCGGTGAACCGAAGTTCTGGGCTGCCGACTGCCCACTCGTCCTCGGAGATGAGCTCACCGACAGCAGGGACCCCCTCGGTCACTGATCGGCCGTCGGCGTCGACGGACGACCCTGCCTTGACGATCTGATGCACGGCGCCGTCGGACTGAACGGTGATGTCGTAATCCAGGTTCACCACATTCGCAGTCTGGTGCTCGCCGTCCGACATCACGACGAGCGACCACGCCACAGCCGAAATCTTCGTTACTTCGGGGTCGGGCGTGGGGGTCTCGGTACCGAGCTTCACTTTCTGGCTCAGGCCCATGAGCAGCTCCTCCCGTGGCTGGGGGACCGGGGATACTTCGAGCAGAGGCGGAGTCGCGGCATACGTCGGAGCAGTCGGAAGGTACAGCGTCAGCCCGAGGGCGATGACGACCACCGCAGCAGCAGTGGCGACCGCCAACGGCATCAGCCTGCTCGGCGCGGTAAGTCTGGCTCGGCGGTGATCCGCGGCGGTGAGCGGTCTCGTGGAGACTAGCCCAGCCAGCTCCTTCTCGGCTCGATCAGTGAGCGGCAGGGTTCGATACCCGCTCACTGGGCGCGCCATACGAATTCTCCGTTCAAGCTCGTCCATCGCTGATCACCTCCTCGTGATGAATGTCCTCTTCTCGTGGAAGCAGATGTCTGAATCGCTCGCGAGCGCGCATCAGGCGAACCCGCACTGCGATCGCGCTGATGCCGAGAATCGATGCGATCTCGGCTCGCGAGAGTTCCTCCCAGTAGGCCATGTACAAGAGTTCGCGGTCGGCCGTCGACACCCTGCGAAGAGCTCGTCGCACCTCGATCGCGTCGTCCGTCGCGGGTCCGAAACTGTCGTCAGAGGTGAGGATCGGCCCCGCGTCAGAAACGAAAGAGCCGAGTCGTCCCTGACGCCGGTACTCGTTGCCGATGAGGTTGCGAAGAGTCGTGTACAGCCACGGCAGGGTCAACTGTGCGCCGTCGTCATGCCGAGCCCAAGCGACACGGAACACCTCGGCCGTCACATCTTCGGCATCTGCCATGGTGCCGAGACGCTGCTGAGCCACGGTCAAGATCAACCGATAGTGCTTCCGATAGAAATCCGGGAACTGATCCAACCGCGCGCCCCCTCCCGCAGCTCTCCTGAACCAACTATTTCCGCACACGAGTGATGTGTTTCACACATTGTTACGAATCTTGAGGCGCGAGGAATATATCTGTTTCGTGGGAACGAACGCCATCACTTCGGAAACAACCCATGCAGCGGGAACTCCGCATTCTGGTTCGGAAGGAATGACAATGAAGACATCAGTTGAGGTCAGAAGAGGTCGCAGAAGAATCGCCATGACGTTCATCGCACTGGCAGCTCCGCTGGTCGCACTGTTCGGGTTCGCGGCACCTGCCAGCGCCGCTCCGAGCTACTGCAGCCTCGGCAGGGCCTGCGTCTGGGACGATCCGGACTTCAACACGAACGGCAGCTACGCGGGCGTGCTGTGGTTCGAGTACTACGTCACGCCGATGTCGAACTACAACTACGCCGGCACCTCGGTGACGGCTGGCAACACGGCAGACTCCTGGTTCAACAACGGTCGGTACTCCGTCGCTTGCTTCTACGACACCGCCACCAACGGCTACGGCGGGTCCTCGGTCTGCCTCAACACGAACCAGGGCGACGGCAACATCGAGAACAGCGCCGGAATCGTCCAGGGACTTGCCTGGGACCCCAACGCCGCGAAGTTCATCTGAGCATCATGAGGCGACCCAGGCAGGTCATATTCGCTCGCCGGGCCGTCGGCAGCATCGTCGCGGCCGCCACCGTCGCGGTGGCGGCCGCGTGCGCGCCCGGAAGCGCGGATCAGCTCACAGAGGCGCTGGACACGCAGGGCAAGGACATCGCTCGATGGGCGCTCCCCCTGGATCCCTATCTGCTCTCAGATCTGCAGCTGACGAAGGCGGCATACGCCGAGGCGATCGTGATCAACGACTGCCTCGCTGACAAAGGCATCGATGATCCCGTTCCGTACGTGGACATCGACGCGGCGTACGGCTCCAACGTCACGGTGCGTAAATGGTTCGATCTGAAGATCGCTCAGACGTACGGATACCACGACCCTTCGCAGCAGCGCCCCGCCGGCCTCAAGGCGTGGGACGACTTCCAGCATCAGGCGTCGACGCCCTCCGAGGACGAGGCGTTCCTGGCGTGTCGAGACGACCCTGCCACCGACAGCCCTGGATACAGCAACACCCTGATGAACTTCACGTCGGGTCTGGCCGCAGCGGCGTACTCCGGAGCGAGCAAGGACCCCGCTGTTCTCGAGTCCGCGGCCGCATGGTACGACTGCATGGCCGATGTGGGCATCGAAGACCTCCCGCCGACGCCGATCGAGATGCCCACTGAGTCCGTTCGTCAGCGCCTGGGTCTGGGTGGGAGCATCGACGGCCCCATCACTGAGCCCACCGCCGAAGAGATCGACCTGGCGACCGCCGACGCCAAGTGCCGAGACTCCTCGCGCTTCACCGAATCGTTCTACGACGCTCTGTGGACCCGGGAGAGCTCGATGCTCGAAGACAACGAAGCGGCGCTCGTGGACGCCGGCGCAGAGATCGAGAAGATGACGACGAAGATCGACGAGATCATCGCGGAGTCACGAGCAGGATGACACGAGTCGGTCAGAGCCAATCCTCGCAGTATCTCGACAGCCCCGCGGGGCCAGCAGACCCTCCTCGTCGGCCAGGTGGCTACCCACCCGGCCGCCGCGCGATGCTGGGGATCGCTGGCGCGGTTGCCATTGTGGCTCTACTCGCTGGAGGGTGGGCAGTCGCGTCGGTGTTCCGTTCCCCCGGCCAGATCGCCAGTGACGCCGCAGCCCCTCCGCCCTCCGTGATCACAGCACCCGTGGAGCAAGGAGTCCTCGCCGAGACCCTGACGGTGCAGGGCGAGGTGCGCGCAGGCGATCAGACATCGGCCAGTCTGACTGCCGCTGGAGAGGGCGGTGTTGCAGTCGTGACCGACGCGCCTGTTGCGATTGGCTCCCAGGTCTCGCCCGGCCAAGTGGTCCTCGAGATCAACGCGCAGCCGGTCTTCGCGCTTCCTGGTGCGTTTCCGTTCTTCCGCGATCTGCGCACCGGCGACACCGGCCGCGACGTCGAGCAGCTGCAGCGCGCGTTGAACACCGCCGGCTACTCCACGACAGCAGATGGGATCTTCGGCCTGGAAACCGAGCGCTCGCTCACGAGTCTCTACGCCGACCATGGCTACGAGGTGCCGAAAGAAGTCGTGGCCGAGGACGGCTCGGCTGCGACGGAAGATGCCCCGGCGCCCACGCAAGAGCCCTCTACCCCCTCAAACCCCGCAGCCCAGCCGGCCCAGCCGGTCCCCGTAGCTCCGACCGTGCCGGAGATGCAAGCCGTCGCCACGTCGAGTTCGTTCGTGGTGACCTCAGTTCTGCCAGCTACTGTCGTTGCCGCACCAGGCGTCGGTTCGCTGCCGGATGATGCAGCGGTCGTCTTCGCCAAGGGATCTCCCATCGCCTCGGCTCTGGTGATCGCAGCCACCGCAGCCCAGCTCGAAGTCGGCTTCGAGGCGAAAGCGACGATTGCAGGGGCCGAGATCCCACTCGTCTTGCAGAACATCGGTGTGGCCGACGAGGAAGGTCTGGTCCCGATCACGTTCGTGACAGCCGAATCTGCCACCGTATCCATCGCGGACTCGTCCGTCGGAGAGAAGCCCGTTCTCGTGGTGACCCGCAGCGTGGTCGCGCAGGATGCACTCCTCGTTCCGAGCCGTGCTGTCGCCTCCCGCGGCTCGAGTCGGTACGTTCTGCGTCAAGAGGCGGAAAGTGATTTCCAGGAGGTCCCGGTGAAGGAGGTCGGCGAGCTGAACGGCATCAGCGCCATTGAGATCCTGAACGAAGAGCAGCTGAAGCCAGGCGATCTCGTGAGAGTCCAGTAGTGCCTGTACTCAGCCTCAGGGACATCACCAAGCGCTATGGCACGCGCTTGGCTTCAGTAGACGCGCTGCGCGGCGTCGACCTGGACATCCCGCAAGGCAGCTACATCGCCATCCAGGGTGAATCGGGCAGCGGGAAGTCGACCCTGCTCAACATCCTGGGGCTGCTCGATGCTCCGTCGATGGGAGACTACCTGATCGACCGACAGGACGTTGCCGCGCTGAAAGAACGCGCAGCATGCGCCCACCGCTCTGAGACGTTCGCGTTCGTCTTCCAGGCCTTCCACCTCCTCGACCGCCGATCAGTCGTCGAGAACGTGGAACTGTCGATGCACTATCGCGGTGTAGACCCCCGCAGGATGAGGACACGAGCCCTTGCGGCGCTCGATGACGTGGGAATCTCCGACCTAGCCGATGCGAAGCCGCGCCAGCTGTCCGGCGGACAACGTCAACGCGTGGCGATCGCCAGAGCGCTCGCGTCCGGGGCGCCCATCGTCGTGGCGGATGAGCCCACAGGCAACCTTGACTCGAGCACCACTGAAGCCGTCATGAGGAGCTTCGAGAACCTCCGTCATCATGGCGCGACACTGATCCTCGTGACCCACTCGGATCAGGTCGCCCAGCATGCTGACAGACAGATCCATGTCGTGGACGGCAAGGTTCAGGAGCTCACCGAAGACAGCGACACCGAGAGGCTTCCCCTCATCACGCCCCGCAGAGAACCGAAGACTCCGGGGAAGGCGTCCACCGTGCGGCCGGCGGCTGCAGTCAAAGACGCCGCGGCGAACATGCTGAGCCGCCCCGGGCGCGCCGCCGCGCTCATCGCAGCGATCGCGGTCGCTGCAGCCTTGTTCGTGGCGACTTTGGGACTCTCAGCCACAGCGCAGCAGCAGGTTTCCGAGAGCTTCGATGCCGTCAAAAGCCGCGACGTCACTGCGACGGTCTCCGGCGATGGCGTCTCAGCGACGATCGACACCGAGCTCCGGGATGCTGCCCGGTCCTTGGCGGACCTGAATGGCTCAGCTTCCGTCGCCATCCTCGAAGATCTCGGCACGGCGAGCGTGCGCGTCGGCAGCCCCCGCGATGCAGTGGACACATCCACATACGCGAGCTACGGAGACGTCAGAACCGCGCTACGCCTCGACATCGACTGGGCGAACGCACCAGTAGTGTCGCTCGATACGAACCAGGTGCTCGTCGGTGCCTATCTGGCCGAGGGCATCGGGATGGCGCCCGTTGATCTGGCTCCGACGATCGAGATCGCCGGCCGGACACTCGTCGTCGCAGGAATCATCACTGATTCTCCTCGCGCACCCGATCTGCTCGGCAAAGCCGTAATCGGAGGCAGAGAGAGCCCTGAGACCGTGAACCTTCCGATGGGCACGGTGACGGCGTATATCGTCACCGAACTGGGAGCCGCCGCGACCGTCGCGGAGGAGGCGCCGCTGGTGCTTGACCCGATTCGGCCGGAACGCGTCGATGTCGCATCTCCCCCGCCAGCGGACTCGCTGCGCGCGAACGTGGAAGCGAGCGTCGCGCTGAGTCTTGCGCTGCTGACGATCGTGACCGGACTGGCTGCTGCGGCCTCAGTGACGATCGCCACCCTGTCGGCCGTCGCTGAACGACGCAACGAGATCGGACTACGACGTGCGATCGGGGCACGCAAAAGCCACATCGCGACGATGCTGCTTCTCGAGTCCCTGCTGATCGGCCTGATCGGCAGTCTCGTCGGCATCGTCGCTGGGATGGCCGCTGTACTCGCCGTGACGATTGCCCAGAGATGGACACCGGTCTTCGACCCCGTCCTCGCCCTTGCCGCTCTCGGAACTGGAATCGCCATCGCCGCTCTCGGCGCAATCGCCGGAGCAGTTCGCGCCAACCGCATCGTTCCCGCAGACGCGCTGCGGTCGTGATCGCTGTCAGAAGAGCGGGGCGCTCTGCTGACAGCGGCGGGAACTCCCGCAACGGCGCGCCATGCGTTCAACGGTTCCGCTCAGCTGCCCGGGGACAGGCGAACGACGGCGGCGAGCTCGACGATCGCCGACCTCGCCGCCGCCCCGGAAGAACGCTACCGAGGATGAAACCGCTGCTCTCGCAGCGGAGGTCTGGTCCTTCCCGATGCAGCAGGTTCACGGCCAGTCGCGAAGCCCGAATGCGCTGGCGTTCAGCCTTCCCGGGGCGTGGAGAGACACACTCCGACGTACGTCAGACCATGCTCTTGGTGTGCCAGACCGTCTTGATCTCGGTGAAGGCTCCGATGCGCTCGGGCGATGCGATGACCGCGCCAGGTGCCAGCACTCGCTTGAGCGTCTCGGCCGCGGCGATCTGCATGTCGATCCACTCGAGGTCTCCAGCGCCTGCCAGATCGAGCGCGTTGACGTCCTGATGCGAGGCGAGCCACGGCGCCATCTCTGCCGGAGACCCGGTGAGCACGTTGACGACCCCTCCGGGCACATCGCTCGTGGCGAGCACCTCGGCGAGGCTGATGGCAGAGAGCGGGAACCGCTCGCTCGCGATCACGACGACCGCGTTGCCCGCCACCAGTGCGGGAGCGACGACCGACACGAGACCGAGCAGTGCGGAGTCCTGAGGCGCGACGATCGCGACCACACCGGTCGGCTCCGGCACCGAGATGTTGAAGTACGGCCCTGACACGGGGTTGGCGTTGCCCGCGACCTGCGAGTACTTGTCGCACCAGCCGGCGTACCAGACCCAGAGGTCGATCGCCTCATCGACCTGCGCAGCGGCAGCGGATGACGAGACGCCCTCCTGCGCAGCGATCTCGTCGATGAACTGCGCGCGGCGCCCTTCCAGCACCTCGGCGACCCGGTAGAGCACCTGACCGCGGTTGTACGCGGTCGCACCCGACCAGCCCTTGACCGCGGCCCGCGCCGCGACGACGGCATCCCGCGCATCCTTGCGAGAGCCCTTCGCCGCGTTCGCGAGGAACGCGCCCTTGGCGGAGAGCACCTCGTAGGTGCGGCCGGACTCGCTGCGGGGGAAAGCCCCGCCGATGGCGAGCTTGTAGGTCTTCGGAACGGTCAATCGCTTGCTCATGCGGATGCCCCCTTCAGGTATGCGGTGAGACCCTGGCGTCCGCCTTCGCGGCCGTATCCGGACTCCTTGTATCCGCCGAACGGGCTCGACGGGTCGAATCGGTTGAAGGTGTTCGCCCAGATGACGCCCGCCCGCAGGCGGTCGGCCACGGCGAGGATGCGGGATCCCTTGTCCGACCAGATGCCCGCGGACAGACCGTACGGGGTGTTGTTCGCCTTCGCGATCGCCTCCGCCGGAGTGCGGAACGTGAGCACCGAGAGAACGGGTCCGAACACCTCGTCACGGGCGATCCGGTGCGACGCCTCGACGCCGGTGAAGATCGTCGGGGCGAACCAGAACCCCTTGTCGGGGATCGCGCAATCAGCGGTCCAGCGCTCCGCTCCCTCGGCCTCGCCGATGTCGCTGAGCTCACGGATGCGCGCGAGCTGCGCCGCCGAGTTGATCGCGCCGATGTCGGTGTTCTTGTCGAGAGGGTCGCCGAGCCGCAGCGTCGACAGACGGTTCTTCAGTCGGTCAATGACCTCGTCGTGGATCGACTCCTGCACGAGCAGGCGGCTTCCGGCACAGCAGACGTGGCCCTGGTTGAAGAAGATGCCGTTGACGATGCCCTCGATGGCCTGATCGATCGGCGCGTCGTCGAACACGATGTTCGCCGCCTTGCCGCCCAGCTCGAGCGTGACCTTCTTGTCGGTTCCTGCGACGGCTCGGGCGATGTCGCGCCCGACTCCGGTCGAACCGGTGAACGCGACCTTGTCGACATCGGGGTGGCGCACGAGAGTCGCACCGGTCGCACCTGCGCCCGTCACGATGTTGACGACGCCGGCGGGAAGGTCGGCCTGCTGGAGGATCTCCGCGAAGATCAGCGCCGTCAGCGGCGTGGTCTCGGCGGGCTTGAGCACGATGGTGTTGCCGGCTGCCAGAGCGGGAGCGAGCTTCCACGCGAGCATCAGCAGCGGGAAGTTCCAGGGGATGATCTGCCCCGCGACGCCGAGCGCCCGGGGGTTCGCGCCGAGGCCCGCGTGGTCGAGCTTGTCGGCCCAGCCCGCGTAGTAGAAGAACCAGGATGCGACCAGGGGAACGTCGACGTCGCGACTCTCCTTGATCGGCTTGCCGTTGTCGAGGCTCTCGGCGACGGCGAGCTCGCGGGCGCGCTCCTGCACGAGGCGTGCGATGCGGAACAGGTACTTGCCCCGATCGCGACCGCTCATCTTCGACCAGGTCTTGTCGTAGGCACGACGCGCGGCGGCGACCGCACGGTCGATGTCCGCATCGTTCGCCGTGGCGATCTCGGCGATGCGGCTCTCATCGGCGGGAGAGATGGTCGTGAAGCTCGCTCCTGATCCGTCGACGAACTCGCCATCGATGAACAGGCCGTAGCTGTCCTTGAGGTTCAGGACCGCCTTCGACTCCGGGGCCGGAGCGTATTCCAGGAATGACATATGTGGGGCTCCTAGTCGATCGTGACGTAGTCGGGGCCGGAGTAGTGGCCGGTGGTGAGCTTCTGACGCTGCAGAAGCACGTCGTTCAGAAGGCTCGAGGCGCCGAAGCGGAAGAGGTGCGGCTGGAGCCACTCCTCGCCCACGGTCTCGGCGACCGTGACGAGATACTTCACCGCGTCCTTGGACGCGCGAATGCCGCCCGCGGGCTTCACGCCGATGCGCTCGCCCGTGCCGCGGTGCCAGTCGCGCACCGTCTCGAGCATGAGCAGCGTGGTCGGAAGCGTCGCCGCCGGCTGCACCTTGCCTGTGGACGTCTTGATGAAGTCGCCACCGGCGAGGATGCCGAGCCACGAGGCGCGCTTGATGTTGTCGTAGGTGTTGAGCTCGCCGGTCTCGAGGATCACCTTGAGCGAGGCATACGAGCCGTCCACGCGACGGCAGGCTTCCTTCACCTGAGCGATCTGGTCGTAGACGAGCCCGTATCGGCCCGAGAGGAAAGCTCCTCGGTCGATCACCATGTCGATCTCGTCCGCACCTGCCGCGACTGCCTCTGCGGTGTCGGCGAGCTTGATCGCCAGCGACGATCGACCGCTCGGGAAGGCTGTGGCGACGGCTGCGACCGAGATCAGTCCGTCATCGGGGTCACCGTGCAGCGCACCGAGCGCTTCGACCGCGTCGCCCACCATGTCGCCGTACACGCACACGGCGGCGACCTTCGGAGTCGACGGATCTGCGGCATCCGGGTTCTTGGCCTTGGCCACGAGGGACCGCACCTTGCCCGGGGTGTCCGAGCCTTCGAGGGTCGTGAGGTCGATCAGCTTGATGATCGTGTCGAGAGCCCAGGCCTTCGAGGTGGTCTTGATCGACCGCGTGCCGAGCCCGGCAGCGCGCTGCTCCAGGCCGACGGCGTCGACACCGGGCAGTTCGTGCAGGAACCGGCGGAGCGTGGCGTCATCCGGCTCACCGCCGAGAACGTCCACCGCCGTCCTGCGGCTGAGTTCTTGGGTCGTCATCGTTCCTCCAACAATGCTCGTGCTGTGGTCTCATCTGTCACCAGAACGCTGCACAGGCCGCTGGTGACGACTGTGCGCGCGATGTCATGTTTCGCGTCACCGGCGGTGACGAAGATCGAGCGCTTCGCTGCGCGCAGGCGCCCGAGGTCGACTCCGACCGTACGGGCGTCGAGCTGCGGGTCGACGATGTTGCCGTCGGCGTCGATGTAGCGCCCCAGGACATCGCCCACGGCACCTCGACGCGCGAGCTCCTCGACATCGGATGCCGACAGGTAGCCGTTCTCGACGTGCGCGGAAGACGCATCGCACGGGCCCGCGGTGAACAGGAACGCCTGCGCTTCGGCTGCCTCGACGAGAACGGCCGCGACGGTGCGGTCCGCTTCGATCGCCTGCTTGGTCTCGACGCGCTCGAGGATCGCCGGGCTCGGCAGGAGGGACACGTGTCCGGATGCCCGTTGGGCGATCGTGACGGCGAGGCCCGCGGCTCCACCGGAGCGCCGGTTGAGGCTCACTCCCCCGTTGAGCTGCACGACCGTCACGCCTGTCGCCCAGCCGTCCGGCAGCGATTCGGCCACGGCACGCAGAGTGCGCCCCCAGCTGACGCCGAGAGTGCGCGGCACAGGCCGCATCGCGGTGAGGTAGTCGGCTGCGGCCTGAGCGACGCGCTCGAGTGTTCCGTCATCGCCGTCCGGAGAGGGAACGACCACCGCGGCCGCGAGTCCGTGACGTTCGACGAGCTGGCGTTCGAGTCCGAGCCGGCGCGCACGCGGGTGCACGATCTCGATCCGGACGATGCCACGCTCCCGGGCCTGAGTGAGAAGCCGTCCCACCTTCCAGCGGGAGAGCTTGAGGAGGGCGCCGATCTCGTCCTGTGTCTTGTCCTCGTCGTAGTACAGCTCGGCGACGCGGACCATGATCAGTTCCTCTTCCATGGCATCCTCCTTCCTCCCCCAGCTTACGACGGCATCACCGTTCGCGCACCCGTCTGCTCATATGAGCACTATCGCAGCGATCGTCGCACATTCGCCGGAGACGACGAAAGGACGCCGACCCCGAGGGGTCGACGTCCTTCTCGATGCCGGATGCCTACATGCGCTTGCGCGAAGTGAGCACCTGGTCGACGATGCCGTAGTCCAGCGCCTCGGCGGCGGACAGGATCTTGTCGCGATCGATGTCGCGGTTGACCTGCTCGACGGACTTGCCGGTGTGGCGAGCCATCGTCTCTTCGAGCCAGGTACGCATGCGGAGGATCTCCGCAGCCTGGATCTCGATGTCGGATGCCTGGCCGTGTCCGGCCTCGCCCATCGCCGGCTGGTGCATGAGCACGCGGGCGTTGGGCAGGGCGAGACGCTTGCCCGGGTGCCCGCCTGCGAGCAGAACCGAGGCGGCCGAAGCGGCCTGACCGAGCACCACTGTCTGGATCTGCGGCGCGACATACTGCATCGTGTCGTAGATGGCCGTCATCGCGGTGAAGGAACCACCGGGCGAGTTGATGTACATCGTGATGTCACGCTCGGAGTCCTGGCTCTCGAGAACGAGAAGCTGGGCCATCACGTCGTCAGCCGACGCGTCGTCGACCTGCACGCCGAGGAAGATCACGCGATCTTCGAACAGCTTGTTGTAGGGGTCCTGGCGCTTGAAGCCGTAAGCCGTGCGCTCCTCGAACTGAGGGAGCACGTAGCGGCTGGAGGGCAGGTCGCCGGCAGAGCGGAAGGTGGGTGCGTACATGGGAGTCCTTTCGCTTTCCGTTACTTGATGTCCTGGTCGGTTCCGCCGCCACCGACGACGTCGGTGGCCGAGTCGCGGATGTGGTCGACGAATCCGTATTCGAGCGCCTCATCGGCGGTGAACCAGCGGTCGCGGTCACCGTCTTCGTTGATCTGCTCAACCGACTTGCCGGTCTGTGCCGCCGTGATCTCGGCGAGGCGGTTCTTCATCGAGGTGATGAGCTGCGCCTGCGTCTGGATGTCGCTCGACGTGCCGCCGAAGCCACCGTGCGGCTGGTGCAGCAGCACGCGGGCATTCGGCGTGATGTACCGCTTGCCCTTCGTTCCTGCCGTCAGCAGCAGCTGACCCATCGATGCGGCCATGCCGATTCCGACGGTGACGATGTCGTTCGGGACGAACTGCATCGTGTCGTAGATCGCCATGCCCGCGGTGATCGATCCGCCGGGCGAGTTGATGTAGAGGTAGATGTCCTTCTCGGAGTCCTCTGCGGCGAGAAGGAGGATCTTCGCGCAGATCTCGTTCGCATTGTCGTCGCGCACCTCCGATCCCAGCCAGATGATGCGGTCCTTCAACAGTCGGTCGAAGACGCTCGTAGCGAGGAGGGGTTCTGCAGCCATGTCAGCTCCTGATTCCGTGTTTCAGTGATTCGAATCTACCGGCGACAACGCAGCGCTCAGGCCGTGTTCGCCGTCGGCATATCAGGCGTCGAGTTCCGCGATCTCGTGTGCGTACGCGGTCATCGAGCGGTGGTAGCGCGGGAGGTGCGGCACGAGTGCCAGCAGCGCCACCGAAAGTCCCTGCGCCGGCTTTCCCGAACTCGCCAGGATCAGCGCATGCACTGTCGCCACGGCATCCCGGTAGGGCCCGTCGGCAGACCGCTCCTGCTCCGCGAGGATCACGGCGAGAGCGTCGTCGTACGCGCCGAGGTTGCGCAGAGAGCTCGCGAGCTGGATGACGCACTGCGGGCGATGCTCGTCGTCGAGCCCGAGAGCGAGAGCACGCCTGTAGAGCTCCACGGCCTCGGCGGGACGCCCAGCGGAGTCCCTCGCGCCCGCACGTTCGAACTGCGCTCGCGCGTCGTCGAGGCCGCGTTCGGCGGCCAGCGCGTCGATCCGCGCGATCGTCTCCTCGCCGACTTCTTCACCCGATGCGTCGTCCCACACCTCATCGATGCGTTCGTCCCAGGTCTTCATCATGTCCTCGCTCTCGGGGTGTCGTCTTCCATGAGAAAGGGGCGGATGCCGCAGCATCCGCCCCTCTCATCGAGATCGTGTTCGATCACTCAGCCTTGTCGGCCGCCTTCTTGGCCGGAGCCTTCTTGGCGGCGGGCTTCTTCGCAGCCGGCTTCTCAGCGGCCTCTGCGTCGTCGGCCTTCTTCGCGGGAGCCTTCTTCGCAGCGGGCTTCTTCGCAGCCGGCTTCTCAGCGGCGTCGGCGTCGTCTGCCTTCTTCGCAGCGGCCTTCTTCGCAGGAGCCTTCTTGGCCGGCTTCTCGTCAGCAGCGGCGTCGGCCTCAGCCTCGGCCTCGTCGTCGGTCACGACGAAGTCAGACAGGTCGACAGGCTTGCCGTTGGTGTCGACGACCTTGACCTTGCCGAGCGCGATGGCGAGGGCCTTGTTGCGGGCGACCTCACCGACGAGCGCGGGAAGCTGGTTGGACGACTGCAGAGCCTCGACGAACTCCTGCGGAGCCATGCCGTACTGCGATGCGGACTGGATGAGGTACTGCGAGAGCTCCTCCTGCGAGACCTGCACGTCGGCCTGCTCGGCGATCGTGTCGAGCAGCACCTGCGTGCGGAACTGCTTCTCGCTGGCCTCGGTCACCTCGGCGCGGTGCACGTCGTCTTCGAGGCGGTTCTCGCCCTCGAGGTGGTTGTGCACCTCGTCCTCGATGAGCTTCGGCGGCACCGGGATGTCGATCTGCTCGAGGAGCGTCTCGACGAGCTTGTCGCGCGCTGCGGAGCCCTGCGCGAACACGCCCTGCTGCGAGACCCGCTCGGCGAGGCTCGCACGGAGCTCGGCGATCGTGTCGAACTCGCTGGCGATCTGCGCGAAGTCGTCGTCGGCCTCGGGAAGCTCGCGCTCCTTGACAGCCTTCACGGTCACGGCGACCTCGGCCTCGGAGCCGGCGTGGTCGCCGCCGACGAGCGCAGAGCGGAACGTGGTGTCCTCACCCGCGGTGAGCGACTCGATCGCGTCGTCGATGCCCTCGAGCAGCTCGCCCGAGCCGACCTCGTAGGACACACCCTCTGCGCGGTCGATCTCGGCGCCGTCGATCGTCGCGACGAGGTCCAGCTCGACGAAGTCACCCTTCGCTGCCGGGCGGTCGACGGGAACGAGCGTGCCGAAACGGGCGCGCAAGTTCTCGAGCTCGGCGTCGAGCGCCGCGTCGTCAGCCTCGACGGCGTCGACGGTGACCGTGATGCCGTCGTACGACGGAAGCTCGATCTCGGGACGGACGTCCACCTCGATGTCGACGAGCAGGTCGCCCGAGAAGTCCTTCTCGTTGGGCCACTGCGTGATGTCGGCGGCCGGACGCCCGACGACGCGGAGCTTGTGCTCGACGGTCGCGTCGCGGAAGAACTTGTCGAGGCCCTCGTTGACCGCGTGCTCGATGACCGCACCGCGTCCGATGCGCTGATCGATGATCGGAGCGGGGACCTTGCCCTTGCGGAAGCCGGGGATCTGCACGTCCTGAGCGATGTGCTCATACGCGTGCGCGATGCTGGGCTTGAGGTCGTCGGGGGTGACCGTGATGCTGAGCTTGACCCGGGTCGGGGTCAGCTTCTCGACGGTGCTGTTCGCCATTCTGGTGTGCTCTCCTTGTGATTTCCGCGCTGAATCGCGGCTGTCAGGCCGTTGAAGCCATGTCGGGGCGACAGGAGTTGAACCTGCGACCTCCCGCTCCCAAAGCGGGCGCTCTACCAAACTGAGCTACGCCCCGGGGAATCCGCTTGCAGATTCAGCCCCACCGAGTCTAACGGACACGAGCACCCGCATGAGTCCGCTATGATCGATGAGTCGGCACAGTCCTCCCGGACCTCGCCGACATCGGGGCTGTAGCTTAGTGGTAAAGCCTCTGTCTTCCAAACAGATGATGCGAGTTCGATTCTCGTCAGCCCCTCATTCCACGAAGGCCCCCGCGATCAGCGGGGGCCTTCGTTCTTCCCCGGGATTTCTCCTCTCAGGCGGCGCACTCATTAGAGTCGTGGTACGCCGGTTCCCCACGGAGGTCTCCACAGAATGCCTGCTCCCGTCGATGTGGCCTCCTCCGCGATCGGAGGCCACGCGCTCCCTGCGCGCTTCGCCAGCGTGCCGGAAGCGGCACCGAGAAGGCGCAGGCGACGCCCCACGCTGATCCTGGGCGCGGTCGCGGCGACGGTCGCCGCAGTGACGGTGGGGCTTCTCCAGATCACCGCCAGCCTCGGCTACGACGAGGCTCGCACCGAGTTCGACGCCAGCCTGGCCACGACCGCGAGCACAGGAGAGGCACTTCAGCAGGAGCTCGACGCGCTCGCGTCGACCCTCGGCGTCGCCGACCTGCTCGTGCAGACCGACTCCGGCGTGCTCGTCGCTCCAGCGGCCCGCGAAACACTGTCGACGGCCGCGACCGATGCCCGCGAGGTCGTGACTCCCGCGGAGGATCTTCTCGACCACGACCTGCCGACCGCAGATGAGAAACCCGGCATCTTCTGGCAGCTCTTCGCGGCGTCCGGCGAACTGGCCGCGCAGACGCGCGATCTCGACGATCTGGCAGCCGACCTCGACAGCATGATGCCCCCGCTGACCACCGCCGGCACGTCCGTGACCGAGGCCGGCGCGGCCGTCCTCCATTCTGCGGCCGATTCCGCACCGGCATTCGAGTCCGCGCATCTCTCGGCGAAGAACGATGCAGTGATCGCACTGCGCGACGCGGCATCGCGAGCATCCGGCACAGAACGCCTCGACGCGTCAGCCGTCGAGACACTCGTGTCACTGCAGGATGCAGCGGCGCAGGTCGTTGCGACCGAACAGGCCGAGCTCGCCGAGAAGGCCGGGCCCCTGCAGACCGCACGGACGGAGATCGAGGCTTTCGCTCGCTCACTCGCGCCCGGGGTGCTGCTCGAGTTCGACTGGAATCAGATCGTCAACAACGCCGGCTACAACGGCAGCATGGGAGGCCTCACCACCTGGTGGTGGGACGACCCCGATCGCGCGGCCATCGAACTGTCGAACTCGGTCGCGGAGCAGTGGCCTGCCGACCGCAGCAAAGCGCTCGTCGCCCACGAGGTCGGCCATGCGATCAGCGTGAAGTGCGAGGACATGTACGACTCGTCGACCCAGGACAGCATCGAGAAGTGGGCCACCGCCTGGGCGATCAGCATGGGCTTCACCGACGACGCCAACGGCGTCTGGGCCTACGGGTACCCGCCCCAGTCCTACATCGACGCCGCGTATGGATGCCGGTGAGCACGCCCGCTCGATACGAGAGAAGCCGCCGCGATCGGATCGCGGCGGCTTCTGTCATGAGTTCAGATCGAGGTCACTGACCTCGACGCTCACGGAGCTGGGTGAGCGCGTCTTCGAGAAGCTGGACGGCTTCTGCGTCGGTGCGACGCTCCTTCACATACGCGAGGTGGGTCTTGTACGGCTCCGGTTTCGCGAGTGCGGGCGGGTTCGCCTTGTCTCGTCCGGCCGGCAGACCTGACTGGGGGTGGTCGATCGTCTCGGGGATCTCCTCTTCCGGGAGTCCCGCGGCGAAGTAGCGGACCGTCTCGTTGCCGAGGCCGTCCCAGTACGAGACCGCGATGCGGTCGGCGTGGTAGCCGTGGTCCTGCTCGCCCATGGGGCCGGAACCGACACGGGTTCCTCGGATCGCATTGCCGCCGGTAGCCATCAGATCACCTCGAACTTCGTGATGAGACCGAGCGCCACGATCGCCACGAACCACGCCAGGGCGAGGACCACGGTGAAGCGGTTGAGATTGCGCTCAGCGAGACCCGACGAGCCGACAGCCGACGTCATTCCGCCACCGAACATGTCGGAGAGGCCGCCACCGCGACCCTTGTGGAGGAGGATGAGGAGAGTCAGCAGGACGCTGGTTATGCCCAGCACCACCTGCAGGACGAACTCGAGAATTTCCACGAGGAAGAGCCTTTCGCTGGGGCAGGATTGCCCCGGTAACGGTCAAGTATACGGTGCGGCGGGGCCGGAGCCCCGCCACACTCACACGCCTACGTGCTTCTCGAAGCGGATGATCGCAGCGAACTCGTCGACCACGAGGCTCGCGCCTCCGACCAGTGCGCCGTCGACATCGGGCTCACGCATGAAGCTGGCGATGTTGGCCGCCTTGACCGATCCGCCGTACAGGATCCGGGTGCGCGCGGCAGCGTCGTCACCGAGGACCTTGGCGATCACCGCGCGCAGCGCGGCACAGACATCCTGTGCCTGCTGCGGCGTGGCCGCCTGTCCGGAGCCGATGGCCCAGACGGGCTCGTACGCCACAACGATGTCGGCATCCTTCGAGAGCCCCTGGAGAGCGACCTCGAGCTGACCGGCCGGAACCGCGCTCGCGCCGAACTTCTCCAGGTCTTCGGCCGTCTCGCCGACGCAGATGACCGGCGAGAGGCCGTGCTTGAGCGCTGCCTTCGTCTTGGCCGCCACGACGTCGTCCGACTCCGCGTGGTATTCCCGGCGCTCGGAGTGACCGATGATGACGTACTTCGCGTCGAGCTTCGCCAGGAACGCTCCCGACACCTCACCGGTGTACGCACCGGAGTCGTGTGCCGAGAGGTCCTGCGCACCCAGCGCGAACGGGATCTTGTCTGCGTCGATCAGCGTCTGCACGCTGCGGATGTCGGTGAAGGGCGGGAAAACCGCGACCTCGACCGATCCGTCCTCGTGCTTGGCATCCTTGAGAGTCCAGTGCAGCTTCTGCACGAACGCGACCGCCTGCAGGTGGTCGAGGTTCATCTTCCAGTTTCCCGCGATCAGCGGGGTACGGGCCCTGTTCGGCGTAGCCGACGATCGGGAATTGTTTTCTAGGCCCATCCGAGCACCTCCAGGCCGGGTAGTTTCTTGCCCTCGAGGAACTCGAGGCTGGCGCCGCCGCCGGTCGAGATGTGACCGAACTGGTCGTCGGCGAAGCCGAGCTGACGCACGGCCGCGGCCGAGTCACCGCCGCCGACGACGCTGAGGCCGTCTACCTCGGTGAGCGCCTGCGCGACGGTCTTGGTGCCGCCGGCGAACGCCGGGAACTCGAACACGCCCATCGGACCGTTCCAGAACACCGTCTTCGATTCGCGGATGACCTCCGCGAATCGCGCCGCAGTCTCGGGACCGATGTCCAGGCCGATTCCGGCAGCGCCGAACGCCGTGTCCTCGATCGCGTCCGCAGCCGTCACCTCGTGGTCGGCATCCGCCGAGAACGAGGAGGCGACGACCACGTCGGTCGGGAGCACGAGCTCCACGCCGCGCTTCTCGGCCTCGGCGATGTAGCCGCGCACCGTCTCGAGCTGATCCTCTTCGAGGAGGCTGGAGGCCACGGCGTGGCCCTGCGCCTTCAGGAAGGTGAACAGCATGCCGCCGCCGACGAGGATGCGATCCACGCGAGGCAGCAGGTGCGAGATGACGCCGAGCTTGTCGCTCACCTTCGACCCGCCGAGCACGACCGCGTACGGGCGCTCGGGGTTCTCGGTGAGACGGTCGAGCACGTCGAGCTCTGTCGCGATCAGCAGACCGGCAGCGGAGGGCAGCAGCTCGGCGAGGTCGTAGACGCTCGCCTGCTTGCGATGCACGACACCGAATCCATCGGAGACGAGCACGTCACCGAGCTCTGCGAGCTGAGCCGCGAAGGCGCCGCGCTCGGCATCGTCCTTCGAGGTCTCCCCCGGGTTGAACCGCAGGTTCTCGATGACGACGATGTCGCCGTCCTCGAGCGAGGCCACGGCCTCCTGGGCCGACTCGCCGACGGTGTCGCGTGCGAACGCCACCGGCTTGCCGAGCAGCTCGGACAGTCGCTGGGCGACCGGCGCGAGGCTGTACTGCGGGTCGGGCGCACCGTCGGGGCGTCCGAGGTGCGAGCACACGATGACGCGGGCGCCCGCGTTGATCAGTGCGTTGAGGGTAGGCAACGAGGCGCGGACACGGCCATCGTCCGTGATGATCCCGTCCCGGAGGGGGACGTTGAGATCACAACGGACGATGACGCGCTTGCCCTCGAGCGAACCCAGTGAATCCAGGGTGCGCAGAGTCATGGGAGGTGTCTCAGAGACGCTCGGCCACGTACTCGGTCAGGTCGACGAGACGATTGGAGTAGCCCCACTCGTTGTCGTACCAGCTGGAGACCTTGACCAGGTTGCCGCTGACGTTGGTCAGGGTCGCGTCGAAGATCGACGAGTGCGGGTTGTGCACGATGTCGCTCGAGACGATCTGGTCTTCGTTGTACTGCAGGAAGCCGGCGAGGCGACCGTCGGCAGCAGCCTTCTTGTAGGCCTCGTTGACCTCCTCGACCGTGAGGTTCTCGCGGTCGGTGATCAGCGTCAGGTCGACGATCGAGCCGGTGGGAACCGGAACGCGGTACGACGAGCCGCTCAGCTTGCCCTGGAGCTCGGGCAGAACCTCGCCGATCGCCTTGGCTGCACCGGTGGAGGCCGGGGTGATGTTGATCGCAGCGGCGCGTGCACGACGCAGGTCGCTGTGCGGGCCGTCCTGCAGGTTCTGATCTGCGGTGTAGGCGTGAGCGGTCATCATGAAGCCGCGGTCGATGCCGAACGCGTCGTTGAAGACCTGGGCCAGCGGCGCGAGGCAGTTGGTCGTGCAGGAGGCGTTGGAGATGATGTGATCCGTCTCCGGGTTGTACGTGTCCTCGTTCACGCCCATGACGAAGGTGCCGTCGACACCGGTGCCGGGAGCTGAGATGAGCACCTTCTTGGCGCCCGCATCGATGTGCTTCTTGGCAGCCTCGGCCTTGGTGAAGAAGCCGGTCGACTCGATGACGATGTCGACGCCCAGCTCACCCCACGGAAGGTTGGCGGGATCGCGCTCTGCGAACGCCTTGATCGCCTTGCCGTTGACCGTGATGCTCTCGTCGTCGAAGCTGATGTCAGCGTCGAGGACGCCGCCCACAGAGTCGTACTTCAGAAGGTGGGCAAGGGTCTTGTTGTCGGTGAGGTCGTTGACCGCGACGATCTCGATGTCCGCTCCCTGCGCGAGAGCCGCGCGGAAGTAGTTGCGTCCGATGCGGCCGAAGCCGTTGATACCGATCTTGACAGACACTCAGGTCTCCCTGTTTCTCGTGCGCTGTGCGCAGCAAAAGTGCTTACGCGATGCGCGGGGGTTTTTGGCTGAGATGGCGTCCCGACGAGACTGGGCCCGTCGGGACGCGACCCGATTACGACAGTACCAGCAGGCCGTTCGTCTTCTCGCGGGCGACCTCGAAGCGCTGAGCGACGTTCTCCCAGTTGGCGATGTTCCACGCGGCCTTGACGTAGTCGGCCTTGACGTTGAGGTAGTCGAGGTAGAAGGCGTGCTCCCACATGTCGAGCTGGAACAGCGGCACGGTGCCCTGCGCCGTGTTCGACTGCTGGTCGAACAGCTGCTGGATGATCAGACGCTGGCCGATCGAGTCCCAGCTGAGCACCGACCAGCCGGAGCCCTGGATTCCGAGGGCGTTCGCGGTGAAGTGCGCCTGGAACTTCTCGAACGAGCCGAAGAACTCGTCGATGGCTGCCTTGAGCTCGCCCTCGGGCTGTCCGCCGCCGGTCGGCGAGAGGTTGGTCCAGAAGATCGAGTGGTTGACGTGACCGCCGAGGTTGAACGCGAGGTCCTTCTCGAGCTTGTTCACGTTGGCGAGGTTGCCGCTGTCACGGGCCTCGGCGAGCTGCTCGAGGGCGGTGTTCGCGCCGGCGACGTAGGTCGCGTGGTGCTTGTCATGGTGCAGCTCCATGATCTTGCCGCTGATGTGCGGCTCGAGGGCTGCGAAGTCGTAGGGAAGGTCGGGGAGCGTGTAGGTCGCCATGTCGCTTTCATCCAATCCGCGCCGCGCCGCGGCGCTTGCCGATCCTCTGCGCCGCCGAGGTGCGGCGTAGAGCGGACTTAACTCATCCTAGTGACGACAACGTGTCGCCGACCCTGATCCTTCCCCCATATGACGAAGCGAGGCGACCCCTTGACAGGGATCGCCTCGCTGATGTCGATGGACGGGCTCAGACGTCGAGTCCGGCGGGCACGGCGGCCTCGGTGCCCGGGATGCCCTCCTGCTGCGCACGCTTGTCGGCCATGGCCAGAAGACGGCGGATGCGGCCGGCGACGGCATCCTTCGTCATCGGCGGGTCGGCGTGGTGGCCCAGCTCGTCGAGGCTCGCGTCTCGGTGCGCGAGGCGCAGCTCACCGGCGACCTTGAGGTGGTCGGGCACCTCGTCGGCGAGGATCTCGAGAGCGCGCTCCACACGGGCGCAGGCGGCGACAGCGGCCTGCGCGGAACGACGCAGGTTGGCGTCATCGAAGTTCACGAGACGGTTCACACCCGCGCGCACCTCCCGGCGCTGGCGCATCTCCTCCCAGGCGACCGCGGTCTTCTGCGCACCCATCTCGCTGAGGATCGTGCGGATGGCCTCGCCCTCGCGGACGACGACGCGGGGCATGCCGCGCACCTCGCGTGCCTTCGCAGCCACTCCGAGGCGGTGCGCGGCGCCGACGAGCGCCATGGCAGCCTCAGACGACGGGCAGGCGACCTCGAGCATGGCAGAGCGGCCTGGTTCACTCAGGGTTCCTGCGGCGAGGAACGCTCCGCGCCACAGACCGGCGACCTCTGCGCGGGAGCCCGTGGTGAGACGGTTGGGAAGTCCGCGGACCGGGCGACGGCGCTGGTCGAGCAGACCGGTCTGGCGTGCGAGGGTCTCCCCCGACGCGATCACCCTCACTGCCCACCGCGCTCCGTCGTTGGCCGTGCTCGACTGCACCTGGGCGATCTCGGGCCGAACACCGTAGATCTCCGCGAGGTCGCGCGCGACACGCTGCGCGAGGATCTCGGCATCCACCTCCGCCTCGACGGCGACCCGCCCGGCGATGGAGTGCAGTCCGCCGGCGAACCGGAGGATAGAGGTGACCTCCGCGACACGCACCGTCGGGGGTGCATTACGGATGCTGACAAGCTCAGCCTTGACGTCGGTGGTTAGTGCCACGACACTCCTCTACGCTCACGCGCCGGATCGCGGCGCAAACCTCCAGCCTACTCTGACGGAGGCTCCTGCTATTCCCTGCCGAGGTCCCGATGACGCACGTTGACGGCCACTCCGGGCACGGACGTGAGCCGACGAGCAAGCTCCTCCACCATGGCGACCGAGCGGTGCTTGCCGCCCGTGCAGCCGATAGCGATCGTCGAGTGGCTCTTGTTCTCGCGCTGATACCCCTCGAGCACCGGGGTCAGCGCTGACGTGTAGGAATCGAGGAACTCTGCGGCGCCTTCACGGGAGAGCACGTAGTTCTTCACCGCTTCGTCTTGACCCGTCAGGCCGCGGAGCTCTTCGTTCCAGAAGGGATTGGGCAGGAAGCGCATGTCCGCGACGATGTCGACATCGGTCGGAAGACCGTACTTGAACCCGAAGCTCATGAGCGTCACACGGTGCCGCGCTGCACCCTCTTCGGAGAACAGGTCGGACACCTGCGTGGCGAGCTGATGGATGTTGAGCGCTGAGGTGTCGACCACGAGGTCGGCCGACTCGCGGATCGGCGCGAGGCGGAGGCGCTCGATGCGAATGCCGTCGAGCAGGGTGCCGTCGCCCTGGAGCGGATGCGGCCTGCGGACGGCCTCGAATCGACGCACGAGGACGTCGTCGGACGCATCCAGGAACAGCACGCGCACCGAACCGCGCGATCGCAACGCCCGCGCCACGCCGGGAAAATCGTCGAAAAGGTTGCGTCCTCGGACATCCACCACGGCGGCGACCTTGGGCAAGGCGTTGCCACCCATGTCGGTGAGGTCCAGCAATGGACGGAGAATCTGCGGCGGCAGGTTGTCCACGACATACCAGCCGAGGTCCTCGAGTGCGTTCGCGACCGTCGTGCGTCCAGCGCCCGACATGCCCGTGACGATGAGGAACTCGCCTTTGTCCCCGTCAGTCATGGTTACTCCTTCTCCCCCGCTCCCCCAGCCTAGCGAGAAGAGAGATGCGTATGGATGTTCTCGGCGAGCACAGGCCCGATCCCCTGCACCTCCTGGATCGCCTCGGGCGGTGCAGACCGCAGTGCGGTGACGGATCCGAAGTGCTTGAGTAGGACCTTTATCCGCGCCGCACCGAGGCCGGGAACCTCGGCGAGGATCGACGTGATGTCGTTCCTGCGTCGTTTGCGCTGGTGCGTGATCGCGAATCGGTGTGCTTCGTCCCTCAGTCGCTGGAGCAGGTAGAGCGACTCACTGGTGCGAGGCAGGATCACCGGGAAGTCATCCCCGGGGAGCCAGATCTCCTCGAGCCTCTTGGCGATGCCGCACACGGCGATCTCGGTGTGACCGGCGTCTCGGAGTGCCCGCGCGGCCGCCTCGACCTGCGGCTGCCCGCCATCGACGAGCAGCAGCTGCGGCGGATAGGCGAAGCGGGGCTTGCGCTTGACCTCGACGACGACCTCGTCGAGGTCGTCCTCCGACTCTCCAGGGACCCCCACGGCTGCGGCGGGCACTTCGGCTTCCTCGGGACGATCGAGGTAGGCGAGACGACGTCGCAGCACCTGGTACATCGAGTCGGTGTCGTCCGTGGTCTCGGCGATGTTGAACGAACGATACTGATCTTTTCGCGGCAGCCCGTCTTCGAAGACCACCATCGACGCCACCACGTTCGTGCCGCCGAGGTGCGAGATGTCGAAGCACTCGATGCGCAACGGCGCCTCCGACATCCCCAGCGCCTCCTGAAGATCTGTGAGAGCCTGCGTGCGCGCGATGTAGTCGCTCGTGCGACGGGTCTTGTAGCGGATCAACGCCTGCTGCGCGTTGAGTGTCGCGGTGCGCATGAGGTCGGCGCGCTGACCGCGCTGGGCGACGGCGATCTCGACCTTCTTGCCTCGCCGCTCGCGCAGCCACACCTCGAGCTCCGCCGCGTCGTCCGGCAGCGTCGGCACGATGATTCGCCGCGGCACGTCCTGGGCATCCCCGTACGCGCGCTGCAGCACCTGGTCGACCAGGTCGGCCGTCGAGATGTCGATCTCCTTCTCGATCGTCATCGCGCGGACGCCTCGGACGCGTCCGCCGCGGATCACGAAGTGCTGCACCGCTGCGGCGAGCTCGTCCTCCGCGATTCCGAACAGGTCGGCATCCTCGTCGGTCGCGAGGACCAGCGCGCTCTTGCCCAGCACCGCATCGATCGCCGTGAGCTTGTCGCGGAATCTGGCGGCGGCCTCGTAGTCCATCGCAGCGGAGGCGGCCAGCATCCTCTTCGTCAGCTCTCGGGTGAAGCGCTCGTCGCCTCCGGCCATGAATGCGACGAAGTCGTCGACCATCGCACGGTGCTCCTCGATGGTGACCGTCATCGAGCACGGCCCGCCGCACTTGCCGATCTGCCCCGGAAAGCACGGACGCCCTGTCTGCATCGCGCGCTTGTAGCTGGAGTCGCTGCAGGTGCGGATCGGGAACGCCTTGACCATCAGGTCGATCGTCTCGTGAACCGCCCAGACCTTCGGATAGGGACCGAAGTAGCGCGCACCGGGGATCTTGCGGTTGCGGGTGACGATCACTCGCGGCGCCTCATCGCCCAGCGTCACGGCCATGAACGGGTAGGACTTGTCGTCCTTGTAGCGGACGTTGAAGGGCGGATCGAACTCCTTGATCCACATGTACTCGAGCTGCAACGAGTCCACGTCGGTCGAGACGACCGTCCATTCGACGGAGGACGCCGTGGTGACCATCCGTCTGGTGCGCTCGTGGAGCGTGCGCAACGGCGCGAAGTAGTTCGACAGACGTTGACGCAGGTTCTTCGCCTTGCCGACATAGAGCACGCGTCCATCGGCGTCGCGGAATCGGTACACGCCGGGGTTGGTGGGGATCTCACCAGCCCGCGGCTTGTACGGCAGGACGTCGGCCATCAGCTGGCCTTCCGCGCAGAACGCCCCTCACCCAGGATCTCGGCGAGGAACTGGCCCGTGTGACTGTCCTCGACTCGCGCGATCTGCTCGGGGGTGCCCGTCGCCAGGATCTCACCACCACCGGAACCGCCCTCCGGTCCGAGGTCGATCACCCAGTCGGCGGACTTGATCACATCGAGGTTGTGCTCGATGACGATCACCGTGTTGCCCTTGTCGACGAGCCCGTTCAGCACCTCGAGGAGCTTGCGCACGTCTTCGAAGTGCAACCCCGTGGTCGGCTCGTCGAGCACATAGATGCTGCGGCCGTTGCTGCGACGCTGGAGCTCGGTGGCGAGCTTGACGCGCTGCGCCTCGCCGCCCGACAGTGTCGTCGCCGACTGACCGAGACGCACGTAGCCGAGACCCACGTCGACGAGGGTCTTCATGTAACGGTGGATCGCCTGGATGGGCTCGAAGAACTCCGCCGCCTCGGCGATCGGCATCTCGAGGACCTCGGCGATGTTCTTGCCCTTGTAGTGCACCGACAGCGTGTCGCGGTTGTAGCGCTTGCCGTGGCAGACCTCGCAGTCGACGTAGACGTCCGGCAGGAAGTTCATCTCGATCTTGATCGTGCCGTCGCCCGAGCACGCCTCGCAGCGGCCGCCCTTGACGTTGAAGCTGAAGCGCCCCGGCTGGTAGCCGCGGACCTTCGCCTCCGGCGTCTCGCTGAAGAGCGAGCGGATGCGATCGAAGACGCCGGTGTAGGTGGCCGGGTTCGAGCGCGGCGTGCGGCCGATCGGCGCCTGGTCGACGTGCACGACCTTGTCGAGGTTGTCGAGTCCCGAGACTCGGGTGTGCTTTCCGGGAACCGTGCGGGCGCCGTTGAGCCGCGAGGCGAGCACCTGGTAGAGGATGTCGTTGACGAGCGACGACTTGCCCGATCCCGACACTCCGGTGACCGCCGTCAGAACACCCAGCGGGAAGTTCACGCTGACGTTCTTCAGGTTGTTCTCGCGAGCACCGACGACGCTGAGCATCCGCTTCTTGTCGAGCTTGCGGCGCTTCGCAGGGGTCGGGATCTCGCGACGACCGGAGAGATACTGTCCCGTCATCGAGTCCGGCTCGTTCAGGAGTGCCTCGTACGAACCGGAATGCACCACCTCACCGCCGTTCACTCCCGCGCCCGGCCCGATGTCGACGACCCAGTCAGCCGACTCGATGGTCTCTTCGTCGTGCTCGACGACGATGAGCGTGTTGCCGAGGTCACGGAGCTTCAGAAGGGTGTCGATCAGTCGACGGTTGTCGCGCTGGTGCAGACCGATCGACGGCTCGTCGAGCACGTAGAGCACACCGGTGAGGCCCGACCCGATCTGTGTCGCGAGGCGGATGCGCTGTGCTTCGCCGCCCGAGAGCGATCCGGCCGAGCGGCTGAGGTTGAGATACGAGAGCCCGACCTGCAGCAGGAAGTCGAGTCGCAAGCGGATCTCACGCAGCACCTGCGCCGCGATCTGCGCCTCGCGGTCGGTGAGAGTGAGGGTCTCCATGAACGAGCGCGCATCGGCGAGGCTCAGGTGCGACACCTCGGCGATCGAGTGACCGTGCACCTGCACCGCGAGCACCTCGGGCTTGAGACGGTTGCCGTCGCACACGGGGCACGGCACCTCGCGGAGGTACTCGCCCCAGCGCGAGCGCTGCGTGTCGGACTCGGCCTGCGCGTACTGCCGCTCGATGTAGGGGACGACACCCTCGAAGCCGGACGCGTAACGCATCTCGCGCCCGTACCGGTTCTTGAACTTGACCGTGACCTTGTAGTTGTCTCCGCGGAGGATCGCGTCCTGCACGTCGACCCTGAGGTCCTGCCACGGGGTGTCGAGCGAGAAGTTGAGGTCGTCGGCCAGGCCCTCGAGCAGGCGCTCGTAGTACTGGAAGAGGCCCTTGCCCTGGGTGGTCCAGGGGATGATCGCGCCCTCGCGGATGGAGAGCTCCTCGTCACCGAGCATCAGGTCGATGTCCACCGACATGCGGGTGCCGAGCCCCGAGCAGGCGGGGCATGCGCCGAACGGCGCGTTGAAGGAGAAGGTGCGCGGCTCGATCTCGGTGAGGGACAGCGCGTGCCCGTTCGGGCACGCGAGCTTCTCGGAGAACGACTGCCAGGCGTCGTCGCCCTCTTCGTCGACGAAGTTCACCTGCACGACGCCGCCGGCGAGTCCGAGTGCGGTCTCGACCGAGTCGGTGACACGACCGAGGATGTCGTCGGCCGCGACCAGACGATCGACGACCACGGCGATGTCGTGCTTGTAGCTCTTCTTCAGCGTGGGCGGCTCGGCGAGCTGGATCAGGTCTCCGTCGACGATCGCGCGGGAGTATCCCTTGGCGCCCAGCTCGCGGAACAGATCGACGAACTCGCCCTTCTTCTGAGAGACGATGGGCGCGACGATCTGGTAGCGCGTCCGCTCGGGCAGCTCCATCAGCTGGTCGGCGATCTGCTGCACGGTCTGTCGCTGGATGCGCTCACCGCACTCGGGGCAGTGCGGAATGCCGATGCGCGCCCAGAGCAGACGCATGTAGTCGTAGATCTCGGTG
>NZ_JXQX01000024.1:0-10223 GCF_000834175.1 Microbacterium sp. MEJ108Y
AGATGTTCCGCTCGCAGTTCTCGGGGCACTCGTCGGCGAGTGGCAGAAGTCCGACCACAGCGGGCGTTGGAACCTCAGCGCGTTGAGGGGCGCGTTTCGCGCTGAAGGCAAAGGCAATCACCCTTGGTATCTCGTGTTCATCCGACCTGATGACGAAGCTACCGAGCTCTGGAAGGTCACTCGCGGACCGGGTGGCACTGACCACGCCAGCAAGGTCACAAGCGGCAAGGAACTCTAGGGCGCCGTCTCTTGCAGCTTCACCGGCCAGTGCGCGCCGGTCTCCGAGTTCTCGTGCTCGTCATGCGCGCCGAGCTTGTGGCATCGCATCCAGTACGGGTCGACCTGCTGGTGCCGGAAGATGTCCCACGACCAGATTTCGGCGTCGCACGGCTCGGCCTCGGGCTCGGTGAGCTCCTCGACGAGTGCCATCAGTCCCCGGATCGCGTCGGCGAGGTGTGCCGGGTTCGGCTTGCTGTTGCGGTCTTCATATCGGGCGAGTGCCTTCCGCGCCTCGGTGAGACGCTCGTCACTCATCGCACACCCCCAGCAGCACGCAGAGCGGCGATCACGGCGAGGACCGTCTGCGGGTCGATGGCTGCGATGAACTCGGCGTCGGCGTGTGGGAAGTCGTTCTCCCAGTCGCCGCTGCGAACACCGCTCTCTGTCGGTTCGTACCACGACCCGTCTTCGTCCTGTTCGGGTCCGCCGAAGATGAACTCCCACGGCCCCGGCGTCGCGGCGTTCGCGAGCTTCTCGAGCCGGTCGAGGTCGAGCGCGTCGGACGGTTCGCCCTGCGGCTCCCGGCCGATCACGCGCACATCGGCGAGCCGGAGCGTGAACTCTGCTGCATCCCAGAACTCGCAGCGCTGCCACCCGCACGCCTCACGCCCGAGGAGGTTCCCCGCCTGCTGATGCCAACGGGCATGCAGATCACGGAGCTTCTCATTCGCCGTCCAGTGATCCGGCCACTCGAGCTTCCCGTCGTGGCTCTCGGCGGCGATGAGCGCATCCCGCAGCTCCCCGATCTTCTCGATCTGCGTGACGTGTGCCATGCGCGTGATCGTCGGGTAATCCCGCACTGATTCGATCAGCTTCTCGTTGTCATTCATGGTGTCTCTCCTGTGCTCGTGCTGCGCGGGCGCCCCGCGCGCTGATTCGTCACCTGGTCGGCCTTCACCCGCATGAGCTCAGACCGGCGGAACAGGGTCGTGCGGCGGCCGGCGATGTAGATCGTCCCCACCGGGGCGATGAGCTCGCGCTGCAGCCACCGACGCAACGTGCTCGCCGAGCCCGCCTCCCGATCCGCCTCGTCACGGTTCAGCAGCTGGTCACCCCACTCAGGGATCGCAGCCACCTCCTCCCCCGACACGTCATCCACCCACTCCGAGTCGTTCTTCGTGCGACGCTCCGGACCCCACTTCGCCATCGCATCAGCGACCGTCCAGAACGAGCGGATCCCGTCCCCGTCGACCGGGGTGCGGTCCAGCCACCCCTCAGCGAAACGGGTCATGTCCTCGACGTCGTTCGCGATGTCATCGAACGCCTCATCGATCGTGCGGCGGCCGGTGAACGTGCCCCACGCGACCATCGTGCGAGACACATCCCGGATCGCGTCGAGCAGATCCGCGTCGACCGGTGCCGGCGGCTCCGTCGAGCTCGAGCCGCCCGGCTGCTTATCCGTCGGCGTCGCCTTCATCGGATCTGCGAGAGAATCCAGGCGGCCCATCATGTCGTCGAGATCAGCGAGCAGGCGACGAGACCGGCCATAGCAGCCAGGGCAGATCAGGACGCCCTCGCGGGCCTCCCGAGGAGCACACCCGGGGCACCCATCAAGGTCGCACGCGGCATAGTGCTCGTCGCGGACGGTGCAGCCCCGGATGCAGTAGCGATCAGACATCGTTCCCCCCGTCGACCGTGTTGTCGTCCTCACAGACGGCGCACGGCTCGCCCTCGCCCGGGTGCTCGGGGTCGAGGTTGTGCGCGTCCATCTGGATGCGGCGCTTGATCTCGTCTCCGAAGTAGTCGAGCTCCGAGTCGAAGTTCCCGGCCGCGATCTCAGCGAACCTCCGGACGCTCTCAAAGCCGTCGCGTTCGATGACCTCGACGGCGGTCTCGGCGAGGCGGAGGACGTGACGCGGGAACTCGGTCTCGCTCATCGGTCCCATGCCGCCGTCGTACGCCTCGTCGGTCAGCGCGTCTGCGATCTGCGTGACGAGCTCAGAACGGTGTGTCGTCGGCATTGCCCCATCCCCCATCCGTAGGCGGCTCAGACGCCGCCCACTGCTCTTCCTGCGCCGGGGCGGATGCTCCCGGCCGCTGACCATCCGTGCGCGCGGCACGTGTCACCTGTGCCGTCGCGTAGCGGAGGCTCGGGCCGATCTCGTCGACCTCCAACTCGATCGCCGTCCGCTGATTGCCCTCACGGTCCTGATACGAGCGCTGACGGAGACGACCCTGAGCCATCACCCGCATGCCCTTCGTCAAGCTGCCGGCAACATGTTCGGCGAACTCCCGCCAGACCGACGCGCGGAGGAACAGCGCGTCGCCGTCCTTCCACTCGTTCGCCGCACGGTCGAAGTTGCGCGGGGTGCTCGCGATCGTGAAGTTCGCCACCGGGAGGCCGTTCTGCGTGTAGCGCAGCTCCGGGTCCGCCGTCAGATTGCCGACGACGGTGATCACGGTCTCGCCGGCCATCAGGCTGCCGCCTCGGTCGCCACGACGTCGAGCAGTGGCGCCCAGAGCCGTCGCATGTGCAGCGCCTTCGCCTCGAGCCACTCGCGCACCGCGGGCTCGTCCGCCTCGGTGACTGCCACCTCGACCGAGATGTTGTACGCCTTGCGTTGCAGCATGAAGAACAGCTGCAAGGTGTCGCCGGGGATCTCGAAGTCGGGGTCGGCCTCGATCTCGTACTCGTAGTCGGACGGGTCAGCGCGCTTCCAATCCCAGCGCCACAGCAGATTCAGGTCTTCGTCGAAGTCGTAGAGCAGGTTGCCCAGGTCTTCGATGGGGGTCTGACTGCTCGGCTCGGCGAACTCAGCCCATGACTCGAAGATCGAGTGCATGCCTGCCTTGTAGAAGTTGCCCTCGCTGCAGTAGTACGGGTGATCGATCTCCCACAGATGCTTCGTGGTGGTCTCGGTGCTCATGCTGCTTTCCTGTCTGATCGTGTGATGTTCGGCTTGTCCAACTCGCGCCGGAGCTTGGCTCGGAACGACGGCTCTTTCGCATACCTCGCGCAGCACCGATCCAGGAACTCAGCGAGGGCCATCTCAGAACGGTTCGTCATCCCACACCTCCTCGGTCTGCTGTGACTGCTCCCACTCGGTGACCTGCTGCGTGTAGCGCTCCTGAGCGAGCCAGCGATCGTGGCGGCGGCGGTACGTTCCACAGGGCCCGCAGTCTTCTCGACGGCCGCTGGGATGATCGGGGCATCCGATGGGCGGGGCATCCAGCAGCAGCGGCCGGCGGGGCGGGCTCTGCCGGGTCTCCTGCTCCCGCTCCCACGACGCCCACTCCCCCGCACGCTCCGCACCCTCGGCCCGCACCCTCGCCCGCGCTCGCTCGCCCGCTCCCCCCACAGCCGCGAATGCTCGCGAATGCTCGCGTGGCGGCTCCGGGGCGTTCGACGACGCGAGGCGTGCATCCACCCGCAGCGGGCGCCGGAGTGCGATCCACTCCGACCCCTGCTCCTGATAGATCGTCAGGAACCCGGAGTCCGCGAGCATCAGCAGATGATCGACCACCAGATCGGTCGCCGCCTGCCCCGGGTAGATCGCCGCGGCGATCAGCTCCGGCACCAGCTCGCACCGGCCCAGCGGGTCCGTCGCCGTCGTCCACAACCCCACCGCGGTCGGTTTCGCGTCGTGCGGTGCGCGCAGGTAGCCCGGCCACCGCATGTCCTCCGCGCTGATCCGCCGCTGCACGCTCCTCGTTGACACCTTGATCGCTTCCCTTCGCGAATCCCTCGAACACCAGATCGATCGCGAGCTGTAGATGCTCGTCGTCGACCTCGAAACACTCCGTCCACCCGCGGCCACGGAACAGCACGTGCCGCGCCTCGAGCTCGGAGGTGAACGCCTGCGGGAACCAGCGGCGCAGGATCCGCAGCGCCTCCGTCTCCCATGACGCATCCGTGCCACGGGCGAGCACCACGACCTGACCGCCGGAAACGGTCATCTCCTGCACGCGGGAGAACCGCCAGGCGCGGCCGACCTTCAGGACGTGACGCCCCGGGCCGTGCTCATCCGCCCACACGACGACATACGTCATCGCGAACTTCGGCATCACGCTCATCGCGTCCTCGCCTTCTTGCGGGGCACGGGTTCGCCGCGCCGTTCCTTGTGAGAGTCGGACACCTTTGAGCAGAGGGCGAAGGCGTCGAGACGATTCACGATCTGCCCGCACAGGCGGCACGCCGGCTTGCCCTCGTGGATCATGTCGACGATGCGGAGCTCGGCGAGCGTGACGTCACGGTTCGGGGTCCATTCCTTCTCCTCGACCGTCGCGAGCGAGTGGGCGATATTCGCCTCGAGGATGGCGCTCATGCCGCGTCCTCGATGAGCTCCGCCTCGCGCTGCCGCTGCCACTTCCGCTCGAACATCGTGAACGTGATCCGCGGGTGCGTCTCCCAGTGCTCGAGCAGCTCCTCAGACGCGTACGCACGGGCGCGGGTCTCGTTCCCCATGAAGAGGGTGAAGGGGTCGATGCCCTTCTCGCGGCCGCGGGCGTTCAGCATCGCGCCGTTCGTCGCCTCCTCAGCTGCATCGAACTGCGCATATAGCGTCTCGTCGTACTCAGCGCGGCACTCGCGCCACGCGTTGAAAGCCTCGCTGACGATGCTCATGCGGCAGCCCTCGCACGTACGCTCGCGAGCATCTGACGACCGACGTACTCGGCATATGCGGGCGGGATCGCCTCACGAAGCCCGTCACGGTTCGCCCAAGGCATGTCCATGATGCGTCGTGCTCGGTCAACGCCGGAGAAGTTGCCGACGATGTGCATGTACTCGCCCGGCGTCGGCGGACGGCCCATCTTGGTGTTTCGTGCCAGGTGCTGCGGGTGCGATGGCACCACGAGATCCCAGTTGGTCTCGAAGAGCCGATGCCGGTAGGTCTCAATCTCGAACATCTCACCGCAGAGCATCGACGGCTCGACGAGCGGGTCTGGGTCGTCGGCCTCATCCTCGGGCACGACGTTCTCGATCACGAACGGGAGCCCGGTCTGCAGCAGAAGTTCTCGGGTCGGTGCGATAAGGCGCGGGTGCGTGTTCTTCTGGATCTTCTGCGCCTTCGTCTTGGCCTGGCACGGCGGAGACGCGTGAGCTGCGTCAAGATCATCGAGCGTCACGAAGAGCGGCTTGCCATCCGGTCGAGTGAACTCGAGCCACTCCCCCGCGACGAGCCTGCGCAGCGCCTCGAGCGCATCCATCTGCAGGAACGGGAACGGGTAGCGAGGCTGCGGGTCGATGTCGATGCCGATGACGTTCCACCCTGCGTCGGCGTACCCGCGTGAGGCGCCGCCCTGGCAGCAGTACGTGTCGAGGAGGTTCATGCGATCGCCTCATGCCAGGCCAGCCACTCAGCGCCGTAGACGCTGCAGCCCATCTCCATCGCGACCGTGTGAGTGATGCGCACGCGGCGCACGCCTTCGAGGCGATACCAGGACATCTCGCGCGGGTAGAACACCGGCACGCGCTCCGGATTGGTCACCCAACGGCGCACCTTCCACCCGAAGCGGAGCGCCTGCGCCTGAATGACGCCCTCACAGCCGGCGTTGCACGTCGCGCAGAGCGACAGGCCGTCGACCGGCGAGGGCACGTTCTTCGACCCGCCCATGCCGACCGCTCGGCGGTGCTGGAAGGTGAGCGCCATGACACCACATGCCGCGCAGCGGCGCCCGTCACGCTGATACACGGCGTTGCGCGTTGCCGTGGTCGGGGCGCTCATCGGGTCACCCCCGATAGAGTGCGGGGCATGGAAGAACTCCCGTGGGCCAGCATCGTCGCGGTCGCTTTCTCTCTCGCAGCGTTCCTGTTTTCGCTCTCCGCCGAGCGGCGGGCCAGGCGAGCCGAGGTGACCTTCGATGTCGAACTAGATGAGGAGCACAAGGGCCGCATCATTGTGCGCAATACCGGGAGCAAGACGGTGCGGAGCGTGCATATCGCTCCCGACAGCCTCTCCGGCGTGAGGTACACGGCCTCGCACAACAAGCCTCGAACGCTCATCTCCGGCGACAAGCTCGAAGTCTGGGCGGATGCTGCGGACCACGACAACATTCCGAACACGCTGCGCATCCGATTTGGTCGCTTCGGCGCGCGTGCTGTGCGAGTCCCGGGCGACGGTCGGCCCGTGGTTTGACTGAACGCGGGCGAGTCACTCATCGGTGTTCTCCTCGGAAGTTCGCGTTGAGGGAACGCAGGATCTCGATGTCCTCGCTCAAGGTCTTCCGCATCTCGCGGGCGTACTCGAGGGCAAGCTCGGCGACGTCGATCGCTTCCCATGCCTTCAGCACTTCGGCGTCGCTCTCGGCGACCAGGCGGCGGGTTTCGGCGTCGCGGCCGGTCGCCGTCTGGCGGGCGTAGCCGCGGGCGACGATCAGGTTCCGCTTCGCGTCCTTTACAGCCTTCGAGCGTGCGGCGAGCACTGCGGGCGCGTGAGCGATCATGCTTCGCGCCTTCAGCAGTGCACCCGCGCACTGCACGGGGGTCGGGAACAGTCCGAGGAGCTCGTCCTCGTCCAGGGCGGCGAGGTCCAGCGGCACGAGCTCGACGCCGCTCTCGGCGACCGTGCCGGTCGCGTCATCGACGATCATCGGCGGCCGCCCTTCTTGCGGGAAGCCTTGCGGCGCGCGGCCCGGTTCTCGGACGGCCGGTAGTCCTGCGGCTCGCGTCGCTTCGGCGCGGCCGACGTCTGCTCGGTGCTCGCCGGCGTCGCCCATGCGTCGCCGCCGATCTCGTCGCGGCGTGCGTCCATGCGCTGCTTGAGCGGCAGCGTGACAGCGCGCGCGAGCCGCGCTTCGGTCCGCACCGTGTTCAGCGCGTCGATGGTCGTCGCGGCGTTCACGCGGGCGAGCCAGTCGATCGCCTCGACGTCGTCCGACGCGGGCGTCGGTGCCGATGGTGCCGGGAGTGCGTCGAGGTCGTCGGGCTCGCGGCGGTCGCCGAGCACGTCCGCGAAGGTGCGGCGCAGAGCGGCGCGGAGCGTGTGCGCGCCGAACAGGACGTGCGGGCGGGCGAGCCAGAGTGCGCGCCAGCCCTCCTCGGCGGGCACGACCTCGTCCCACAGCTCGGGAGCGTGGGTTGGCTCGGCCCACCCGGCGCGGTGGACGCGAGCGCGTGCGGCGATCGGGTGTGCGCCGTCGGCGAGGTCGAAGACCAGCGGATGCCAGGTGACGCCGTCGGCGGTGAACTCGACGTTCACGCCGCGCAGCTCGCCGGTCTTCGTCGCGATGGTGAGGTATCCCTGCAGGGTCTGCTGCACGGCCTCTTCGGTGATCTCGGTGCTCATGCTTTCGCCACCTTCGGGAGAGTGATGCGCAGCGCGGGCTTCGCGTAGGTGACCTGCGGGTAGAGCTTCACCGCGACCTCCTCGGTCGACGTCACGGCGTTGCGCCAGCGGTCGTACTCGGCGAAGTCCTCGGGCTCGGCGGCGGCCCAGTCGGCCTCGTTGACGATCGTCTTCCGAGCCGGGCGGGCGAGGACCACGGTCGAGTCGTCGCCGTGCTTCCACCCGGTCTTCATCGCGTCGGGGAACTCGGCCTCGAGCAGCGCGGTGAACTCTGCACGCGCGGCGACCTTCGCCGTCTCGGCGACTTTGGCGGCGCGCTCGGCGGCGAGCATCGACACCTTCGCGGCTTCGAGCTCGGGGCTGATCTCCTCGACGGGTGCACCGTTGTCGATCCAGTCGAGGAATGCGTCTGCGGCGGCGACGAGCTCGTCGATGCGAGCCTGCTCGCGCTTCACGATCCGGAACTGTGGGTCTTCGGTCGGTGCGGAGCCGTCCGGGCCCATGATCTCCCAGCCGTACAGCCATTCGTCGAGGCCGAGAACGTGCATGCCGAACTGCATCTGGTCGTAGTGGTCGGTGGGGATCACGCGCTTCGGCATCTTCCAGCCGTGCTGGTGGCTCTTCACCTCGGCGCCTCGGATGCGGCCGTCGGCGAGGATCTGGAATCCGTCGGGCGTCGCGAGGTGGCGGCGGTTGGATGCTGCGGCCCAGACGTGCCGGTTCGGGTAGATCTTCGACTCGGTCGCCCACTCGAGGTCGGTGAGAATCTCGGACTCGCGGTCGTGGCCGCGCTCGGTGTGCGCGTTGCCGCGGAACGTCGATCCGTTGAGCTTGTCCGACAGGGTGCTGCTCCACGTCGTGGGCGAGAGCTTCGGCACCTCGGACGCGGTCGCGCCCTCGGCGCGGGCGTCGAGCCATTCCACCTCGTTGTCTTGCGAGGCGATGCGGACGGCGGATACCGCGTCCTCGATGAGCTTCATGTTCATGGCTGGTCCTTCACGGGGATGAGGTCGAACGAGTGGGAGTCGGTGGCGACGACCTTGTAGCGGCCGTCTTCGAGCGGTTCCCCTGCGGCGATGTGCGCGTGCACCTCGCAGTCGAAGAGGTCGTCGGTGAGTCGCTCGGCGAGCGGGTGCTGCAGGGTGAACGTGTCGCCCTCGGCGCGCACGATGTGGTCGTGGCCGCCGGTGACATCGACGAGAACGGCGATCGCGACGGCCGCTGCGTCCTCGGCGATCTCGCGGCGGTCACGCGGGGCGACGTAGCGTTTCTTGTTCGCGGCCATCTGCTTGCGGATGCCCTCGGCGACGAGAGCGGTGATGACGTCCAGTGACTGGCTCACGACTTCCCTCCCCTGACGAACGCGGCGACGAAGAGGCCGAGGCTGATCACGACGCCGAGGTCGGCACCGTTGAACCCGGTGGCCGGGTCGGCTGCAGGCGGGCCGCAGACCGCGGCGCCGAGGAGCGCGAGCACGACGAGTGCCATGCGCCACGGTGCGAGCGGCCAGAGGCGACGGTCGTCGGTCGCGATCGGGCCGACGATGGCCGGCTCGGTGCGCTCGATCACGCTGATGTGCATGTCCGAGGTCATCGGGACGAACTCGTTCACCGGTTCGACGTTCTCGTCGCTATCCTGTGTCTGAGGCATGTGCTTGCCTTTCGTCTTGAGTGGGGCGTCCGGTGCAACGGGCGCCCCGCTTTCGTATGTGGGGTCAGGGAGTGAGTGCGCCCGCGCCGAGGCGGACGCGCAGGCGTTCTATGCCGCGAGGTGTGATGCGGACCTGCGGAGCGGCGGGCACGAGATCGCCGGTGTCGCGATCGCGGTACGGCGGCATCGCGCGGACCTTGAGATAACCGGCGTCGACCGCCTTCGCGTATGGCGTCCACCGTTGCTTCTCGCCGCGGTAGATCCAGCCGAGCTGGTGAAGCGTCTCGAACAGGCGCTGCGGGCCGGTCTCGATACCGGCTCGAGAGAGCATCGGCGCGACGTCGCGGATCGCGTAGTCCGTACCTGCGTCGGCGATCTCGTCCCACGCCTCCGCGCGAGGCTCGAGCACGGCGATGCGCTCGTCCTTCCGCGCGATGATCTCCTGTGCCTGGACGACCGCGCGCGCCATCAGCTGCTCGGGACTCTCGGCGACCGCGTAGCCGCCGGTACGGCGAATGCTCGGCAGCACCTCAGAGGTGATCCACCGACGGAAGTCGACCGCACCCGGCTTGTCGGAGCGGATCACCACCTCGTACATACCCGCTTCGCTGACGATGTTCGTCAGCTGCGATCGACCAGAGCGGTCTTCGATGGGGTGATTCCGAATCACCCCATCGTCGAGTCGGTCGGTGCGGAACTGGGTGATGCCGAGAACGCGCGTCAGGTCGGACAGCACGAACCAGGGCTCGCCGTCGACGGCGACCGTGCGCACCTCGTGGTCGAGGTCGTAGTGGAATACGTTGAGCGCACTCATGCCGGATCCACCTCAAGGCGAGAGACACCGAATGCGATGAAGCCGGAGAGCGTCGCGGCGGCGAGCACGGCGAACGCGAGGATGAGGAGCAGAAGACCCCACGGTGAGAGAAGAAACGCGACCCACGTGATCGCGATGCCGGCAACTGCGTAGGCGACGGCTGCGGCTGCCAGCACGCGGCTGAACATCCACACCACGAACTCGTCCGAGTCGATCGGCGTGGTCGGGGCAGCCCCCACGGTGCCCCGACCCGC
>NZ_JXQX01000025.1:0-3515 GCF_000834175.1 Microbacterium sp. MEJ108Y
CACACGACGCTCTCCTACCCATCAACACGGCTGGACCACGAAGGCCTACCAATAATGTCAATGCCACAACTTCGGTGGCGTGCTTGAGCCCCGTTACATTGTCGGCGCGGAATCACTTGACCAGTGAGCTATTACGCACTCTTTCAAGGGTGGCTGCTTCTAAGCCAACCTCCTGGTTGTCAAGGCAACTCCACATCCTTTCCCACTTAGCACGCGCTTTGGGACCTTAGTTGGTGGTCTGGGTTGTTTCCCTCTCGACTATGAAGCTTATCCCCCACAGTCTCACTGCTGCGCTCTCACTTACCGGCATTCGGAGTTTGGCTGACGTCAGTAACCTTGTAGGGCCCATCGGCCATCCAGTAGCTCTACCTCCGGCAAGAAACACGCAACGCTGCACCTAAATGCATTTCGGAGAGAACCAGCTATCACGAAGTTTGATTGGCCTTTCACCCCTATCCACAGCTCATCCCCTCAGTTTTCAACCTAAGTGGGTTCGGTCCTCCACGACGTCTTACCGTCGCTTCAACCTGGCCATGGATAGATCACTTCGCTTCGGGTCTAGGACATGCGACTGAATCGCCCTATTCAGACTCGCTTTCGCTACGGCTACCCCTCAACGGGTTAACCTCGCCACATATCGCTAACTCGCAGGCTCATTCTTCAAAAGGCACGCTGTCACAGCTACTAAGGCTGCTCCAACGGTTTGTAAGCAAACGGTTTCAGGTACTATTTCACTCCCCTCCCGGGGTACTTTTCACCTTTCCCTCACGGTACTTGTCCGCTATCGGTCATCTGGGAGTATTTAGGCTTATCAGGTGGTCCTGACAGATTCACACGGGATTTCACGGGCCCCGTGCTACTTGGGATACTCTTCGCGCCAAGGGTGGCATTTCGACTACGGGGTTGGCACCCTCTATGACCGGCCTTTCAAGACCGTTCGTCTATACCATCTTGTAACGCCGCCATCTCGGCAGAGATGACTGAAAAGTCCCACAACCCCCAACGTGCAACGCCTGCCGGCTATCACACACGCTAGGTTTAGCCTGTTCCGGTTTCGCTCGCCACTACTAACGGAATCGCGGTTGCTTTCTCTTCCTGTGGGTACTGAGATGTTTCACTTCCCCACGTTCCCTCTACCCGCCCTATATATTCAGGCGGGAGTCACTAGGTCGGCACGCCGCCCAGCGGGGTTTCCCCATTCGGACACCCTCGGATCAAAACTTGCTTATCAGTTCCCCGAGGCTTATCGCAGATTGCTACGTCCTTCTTCGGCTCCAGATGCCAAGGCATTCACCGTTTGCTCTTAAAGACTTGATAAATCACATGAGTTTGAATCAGAATCGACACCAGACACAGGGCCTGGCTTGAAATTGACTAATGATCTTTAAGATCATCTTGTGCAACCGATCAAAGATCAGTTGCAAGATGCTCGCGTCCACTGTGTAGTTCTCAAAGTACGGGCGGTACCCCTTCCCGCCTCCCCCACAGGGGAAACAACAAGAGGCCCAGAGGTACAGAAACGATCCGAAGATCGCATCCGGTCCCTCAGGACCCAACAGCGTGCAGACACCCCGCTCACGAAGCCCCCCTTTCCAACCAACCCGAAGGCCAGCGTACTCACGAGACTCAGCTGCGCTGATGTCATGTCAAATGTTCCACCCATGAGCTCCCAGCGAGAAACGAACGTCCTCGATCTGGGTTCTGGACTCCGAAGAGTCAGATGCTCCTTAGAAAGGAGGTGATCCAGCCGCACCTTCCGGTACGGCTACCTTGTTACGACTTAGTCCTAATTACCGATCCCACCTTCGACGGCTCCCTCCACAAGGGTTAGGCCACCGGCTTCAGGTGTTACCGACTTTCATGACTTGACGGGCGGTGTGTACAAGACCCGGGAACGTATTCACCGCAGCGTTGCTGATCTGCGATTACTAGCGACTCCGACTTCATGAGGTCGAGTTGCAGACCTCAATCCGAACTGGGACCGGCTTTTTGGGATTCGCTCCACCTCGCGGTATTGCAGCCCTTTGTACCGGCCATTGTAGCATGCGTGAAGCCCAAGACATAAGGGGCATGATGATTTGACGTCATCCCCACCTTCCTCCGAGTTGACCCCGGCAGTATCCCATGAGTTCCCACCATTACGTGCTGGCAACATAGAACGAGGGTTGCGCTCGTTGCGGGACTTAACCCAACATCTCACGACACGAGCTGACGACAACCATGCACCACCTGTTTACGAGTGTCCAAAGAGTTGACCATTTCTGGCCCGTTCTCGTATATGTCAAGCCTTGGTAAGGTTCTTCGCGTTGCATCGAATTAATCCGCATGCTCCGCCGCTTGTGCGGGTCCCCGTCAATTCCTTTGAGTTTTAGCCTTGCGGCCGTACTCCCCAGGCGGGGAACTTAATGCGTTAGCTGCGTCACGGAATCCGTGGAATGGACCCCACAACTAGTTCCCAACGTTTACGGGGTGGACTACCAGGGTATCTAAGCCTGTTTGCTCCCCACCCTTTCGCTCCTCAGCGTCAGTTACGGCCCAGAGATCTGCCTTCGCCATCGGTGTTCCTCCTGATATCTGCGCATTCCACCGCTACACCAGGAATTCCAATCTCCCCTACCGCACTCTAGTCTGCCCGTACCCACTGCAGGCCGGAGGTTGAGCCTCCGGATTTCACAGCAGACGCGACAAACCGCCTACGAGCTCTTTACGCCCAATAATTCCGGATAACGCTTGCGCCCTACGTATTACCGCGGCTGCTGGCACGTAGTTAGCCGGCGCTTTTTCTGCAGGTACCGTCACTTTCGCTTCTTCCCTGCTAAAAGAGGTTTACAACCCGAAGGCCGTCATCCCTCACGCGGCGTTGCTGCATCAGGCTTGCGCCCATTGTGCAATATTCCCCACTGCTGCCTCCCGTAGGAGTCTGGGCCGTGTCTCAGTCCCAGTGTGGCCGGTCACCCTCTCAGGCCGGCTACCCGTCGACGCCTTGGTGAGCCATTACCTCACCAACAAGCTGATAGGCCGCGAGCCCATCCCCAACCAATAAATCTTTCCAGTAGCTGACCATGCGGTCGCCACTCGTATCCAGTATTAGACGCCGTTTCCAGCGCTTATCCCAGAGTCAGGGGTAGGTTGCTCACGTGTTACTCACCCGTTCGCCACTGATCCCACAGAGCAAGCTCCGTGTTCACCGTTCGACTTGCATGTGTTAAGCACGCCGCCAGCGTTCATCCTGAGCCAGGATCAAACTCTCCGTAAAAAAGAAATGCATACGACACCGGGAAAACGGTGACGCAGCGAGTTTGATGCTGACCAAAGAGACAAATTCATTGCTGACTTCATCCGAATGCCAACCCCACAAGGAGGTTGGTCTTTGATCCAAAGGAATTCTCACCCAGCCGAAGCTAGACGAGGATAATTTGGCATTTGACAAGTGCACGCTGTTGAGTTCTCAAGGATCGGATGCTCCCACGACCCAGTCATCACAACCAGGCCCGAAGGGCAACTTCTCTATCTTA
>NZ_JXQX01000026.1:0-43452 GCF_000834175.1 Microbacterium sp. MEJ108Y
TGACCTTCCTGTTGGCATCGGTGCAGCGCAGCGACGCATCGACATGCCTCGCGGACCCGTCGAACTACCCCGCTGAGGGCGTCAACGGCTACAAGGGTGACCAGCTCGCCAACGCGGCCGCGATCATCGGAGCTGCACAGCAGCTCTCGCTTGGAGAAGACGCGCAGATCATCGGCGTCATGACGGCGATGGGGGAGAGCAGCCTCAAAAACATCACCTACGGCGACGACATCAACGGTGTCGTGAACCCTGACGGAACCCCGACCAGCAGCATCGGCCTGTTCCAACAGCAGGATTGGTGGGGGAGCGTTGAAGACCGCATGGACCCCACCAAGTCCGCAACGCTGTTCTTCGGCCGCCTCGTCGCCGTCGACGGCTGGCAGGACATGGAGCCCTCACACGCGATCTGGCGCGTGCAGATCAACTCCGACAAGAACCACTACGCGAAGTACGAAACGGACGCGACAGCGATCGTGGAGGCTCTCAGCGGCCCGTGTGGATCGGGCGACTGGATCGTGCCGGCCCGCGGCACCGTCTCCGGTGTCTTCGGAGACGGCCGAGGCGATCATGCGCACATGGGAACCGACCTCGCGGACGGCACCTGCGACGGCCCGATCTGGGCTGCATCCGCAGGCGTCGTCGACAACACCGGGGAGAACAAGGGCGGCGGCGGGTACATCTGGATCAAGCACGCCGACGGCGTGATGACCGGATACTTCCACATGAAGCCGATCAACTTCATGGTGATCGAGGGGCAGGCCGTGCAGGCCGGCGACCAAATCGGGAAGGTCGGCAACGAGGGCAATTCGTACGGCTGCCACCTGCACTACGAGGTGAAGGTGAACGGCGAGTACGTGAACCCGCAGACCTTCATGGAGGGCGTCGGCGTCCCCCTGCCGCGCTAGCACGATGCCCCCAGAACTACTCAGCTACCTGGCCGGCATCATCACGGCCGTAGCCGGCGTGGGGCTCATCGGCCTGCTGCGGCGCTCCCGCCGAGCTGCACGAGCCCGCACACGCGAGCAGCAGCGTCGACAGGCTGCCAGAGCCCGACACGACCGCCACGAGGCACAGAAGGCCCGCGTGCGGTTCGTACCGACCGAAAAGCTCGAGGACGATTCATGAGCGACGACAACGACGTCTGGGCCGTCGACGACTGGGTGCCGGCAGATGTGAAACGCCGCAGCACCCGCGCTCTCGCCACGGTGCTGACGCTGACGATCATCGGCGGCGGGCTCTACCTCGCCGGCATCGTGACGATCCGGTCAGCTCTCGGGTGGCCCCTGTTCGTGAGCGGGCTGCTGGTGCTGGTCGCCGTCATCGTCCTCGTGACCGCAGCAAACCCATATCGGAGGGTCAGCGGCGACGCGGAACTACCCCGCCACATCTTCCACCTCTCGCCCGAGCGATGGGATGAAGGAGCCACCGTCACGCTCGAAGTGCAACGGTGCCGCAAGAAGCAGTTCATCGCTGAGAACCGCTGGGGCAGACGATCTCGGCTCGTCTACTTCTTCCCGCAGCGCCCAACACGACAGCAAGCGCTAGGGCAGACGCTCTCCGGCCGACGACGCCCCAGATATCTCTACGAGCTCGAAGTGCTCACACCCTTCGATGCGGTGTATGAGCGCGTCGCCGCCAGGGCCACCACAGCAGACCTCACCGCCCGAGTGGTACGTCGGCAGCCAGCGCCTGCATGGTCACGACGTCGCAGTGCTTGACACGTACGTGTCAACCACTGGTGCGCCCTGCCCGGGAAACGATGGTGTCGGCCGAGCAGGACGTACCTAGCAGTCAGTTACTAGCGACAGTCAGTCGCGGGTGTTGGACGTCTGGATGGCCCAGAGCATCATGATGTTGTTAAGCATCAGTGCCAGGGTGTTCCAGGTCGTCGCATCGAAGTCGATGACGAACCCTCAGACCGAGAAGCCCATCACCGACACCATCGTTTGACGTTTTCTGAATTCCAAAGTAAGATTGCATTTGCGTGAACAAAAACTACCTACCCCTTCTCTAGAGTGAAACCGCTCGCTCACCTTGCACGTGAGAACAGAGAACGGCTACTGCATGAACAGCAGTCCTATCCAGTCTACCACCTGGGGGGACGCGCTATTTTGCGAGCGGTCGCAGGAGTGACAAGCCGGCCCCTTCGGGCCGGCTTTTTCCGTGTCTGCGCCCTGAACGTGGGTCCCCGTCAGTCGTCGTCGGAGCCGACCCAGCTGGCGTTGCCCTCCCAGTCGCCCTCCACATGGCCGCGCAGCATGCTTTGCCACGAGCCGTACGCCAGGAAGTTGCGAGCTGCACGCAGCCGCCACATTGCAGCGACGATCGATTCGACCTCCCTGATCGCGTCGTCCAGGGAAACTGATTCAACCTCGGGCGCATCCTTCTGCCGAGCGAGTCGGAAACGGTACCGGTCATCATCGGCGCGGGGCTCGACGTTCTCTGCGATCCTCGACGGATCATCCTCGCCCTGAATGCGTGCGTCGAGCAGATCATGCATGTACCGGTTTCGCTCGCTCCACGCTTCGGCGGCCGCGTCGATCGCGCTGTGGATCGCGCCGCGCATGTCGGCATCGATGGGCTCGTATCGGTCGAGCAGCTGCCGGCACTTCTTGACGGCCTCGGTCCAGTTGGCTGGGGCATCAAGAAGCGCCTTGCGATCGTCGCGGCCGCGCAGAGCCGCATGAAGGCCTCGAAGCGCTGCGTCCATGTCTACAGAGTCAGAGACGATCCGGCCGCGCACGAAGACCCAGCGGTCTGAGGCGGGGAGTGCTTTGAGCTGGTCGCGGTCCATCCGGACAGCATGGCACGGTAGCCACGGCGTCCGATTGTGACCCGATAACGAGTATCGGCCGCAGTGACTGGCGCAATTGAGTCGTCCGCGCGCCCGAGACCCCTATGCACTCAAAGTGCGGGATGCCTGTTCCAGAGTTTCGCTGACGACGCGGTAGTACGCCCAGCGGCCTCGCTGTTCGCGGGTTGCCAGGCCGGCATCGACGAGCAGCTTCATGTGGTGCGAGACGGTGGGTTGGGACAGCCCCACAGGGTCGGTGAGGTCGCAGATGCAGGCCTCGCCGCCGTCGGATGCGGCGATGAGCGAGAGCAGCCGCACGCGCGTCGGGTCACCCAACGCTTTGAATGTGTGGGCGATCCGCTCAGCTTCATCGGCCGTGAGCACCCCGCCGGTAACCGGCGAGCAGCAGACCGCCACATCGGCTGGCAGGAGAGTCAGAGGGGAAGGCATGATCGAATTCTCTCACGTCGTATTGACATTTGTCGATACATCGACAAGTCTCGATGCATCGAGGTTTGTCGATAGGTAGGGGAGAAGGCTGATGGAGAGCACGTTGCCCGTCATTGTCATCGGTGCTGGTCCGCAAGGGCTCGCCGCGGCTGCGCATCTGGTGGAGCGCGATGTCCCGGTCGTGGTGTTGGAAGCAGGGGATGGCCCTGCCGCGGCTGTGCGCGAGTGTACGGCTGCGCTCGTCGCGCTCGTGGACGTGACGCTGGCGGTCGATGAGCACGCGCCGTGCGTGGACTCTGCGTGCACGGTGGCTGGCTGCTGTGGGACGGGGGCGGACGCGTGAGCGCGGCGTGTGGCTGCGAGCACGAGCCTGCCCAGCCTGCCACTGCGGCGGAGGATGAGACCGAAGAGGTTGTGCGGCCCTGGTGGAGGGACCGTGGGATCATGGTGCCGGTCTTCTCCGGTGTCGCATTCCTGGCCGGTCTGATCCTTGAATGGTCCGGCCTCGAGATCCCGGCGCTGGTGTTGTTCTGGGCCGGTCTGCTCCTCGGTGCGTCGACGTTCACGCCCGGCGCGATCCGGAAACTGTTCAAGGGCAAGCTCGGTATCGGGCTGCTGATGACGATCAGCGCGCTCGGCGCGGTCATCCTCGGCTACGTGGAGGAGGCTGCGGCTCTGGCGTTCTTGTACTCGATTGCTGAGGCGCTCGAGGACAAGGCGATGGACCGTGTCCGGGACGGGCTGAGGGCGCTGCTGAAGCTCGTGCCGGAGACAGCGACCGTGCTGCAGAACGGCGTCTCTGCGCAGGTGCCCGCGAGAGAGCTGACGGTCGGCCAGGTCATGGTGGTCCGTCCCGGCGAGCGGATCGCAACCGACGGGATCGTCCGTTCTGGCCGCTCCAGCCTGGACACCTCGGCGATCACCGGGGAGTCGATCCCCGTCGAGGTCGAGCCCGGCGATGCGGTGTCGGCCGGTGCGATCAACAGCGCCGGCGCGCTGGAGGTCGAAACGACCGCTGCGGGCACCGACAACTCGCTCACCACGATCGTGGAGCTGGTCGAGAAGGCGCAGACTGAGAAGGGCGAGCGTGCACGTCTCGCGGACAGGATCGCCCGCCCGCTCGTACCCGGCGTTCTGATCCTCGCAGCGCTCGTCGCGATCATCGGGTCGCTGCTGGGCGATCCAGAGGTGTGGATCACCCGCGCGCTTGTCGTGCTGGTCGCCGCTTCTCCGTGTGCGCTGGCGATCTCGGTGCCGCTGACGGTCGTCGCCGCGTTCGGCGCAGCAAGCAAGTTCGGCGTGATCATCAAGTCCGGCGCCGTCTTCGAGCGCTTCGGCACGGTCCGCCACGTCGCGGTCGACAAGACCGGCACCCTCACCCGCAACGAACCTGCGGTCACCGCGGTGCTCACTGCGAACGGCGTGACCGAGACACAGGCGCTGGCCTGGGCGGCCGCACTGGAGCAGCACAGCACGCATCCCCTTGCCTCTGCGATCACCGCCGCGGCCCCGGGCACACCGGCAGCTGCAGATGTGACCGAGCAGGCCGGGCACGGCATCGACGGCACTGTCGGCGGATCGAGAATCACCGTCGGCAGTCCTCGCTGGCTGGACGCGGGCGACCTCGGGAAGCAGGTCGCGGAGTTGGAGGAGCAGGGCATGACCGTCGTGATCGTCCACCGCGATGGAACCCCCGTCGCCGCGATCGGCGTCCGCGACGAACTGCGCCCTGAAGTCCCCGAGGTAGTCCGGACGCTCACCAACCAAGGCGTCGGCGTGACGATGCTCACCGGAGACAACGCCCGCACCGCTCGTGCACTGGCCGCGCAGGCCGGGATCAGCAACGTGCGCGCGGAACTGCGTCCCGAGGATAAGGCAACCGCGATCGGCGAGCTGTCAAAGGCGGGGCCGGTCGCGATGATCGGCGACGGAATCAACGACGCACCGGCCCTCGCTGGCGCAGACATCGGTATCGCGATGGGCGCCACCGGCTCCGACGCGGCAATCGAATCCGCCGACGTGGCCTTCACCGGCCATGATCTGCGCCTCATCCCGCGAGCGTTCGATCACGCCCGCCGCGGTCGACGGATCATCAACCAGAACATCATCCTGTCGCTGCTGATCATCACTGCACTGCTCCCGCTCGCGCTCTTCGGCGTCCTGGGGCTCGCGGCCGTCGTCCTGGTCCACGAGGTCGCGGAGGTCATCGTGATCCTCAACGGTCTGCGCGCCGCACGCACCCGCACGCCACGACTGGAAAGCTGATGCTCGCAACTATCGGTTCAGCGATCGGCCTGTTCGCGGCAACCAACATCGACGACATTGTCGTGCTCACCGTGCTGTTCCTGGCTTCCAGTCGAGGGAAGCCCCGGCCGTGGCAGATCGTCGCGGGCCAGTATCTCGGGTTCATCACCCTCGTCGTGATCAGCGTGATCGCCGCTCTCGGTCTCACCATCGTTCCGGACGAATGGGTCGGTTTCCTGGGTCTGATCCCGCTCGGCATCGGCATCTGGACGCTCATTCGCGGCCTGCGCCGTAACAGCGATGACGATGATGACGACTCCAAGATCACCGCGGTCGGACTATGGGGCGTCGCAGGGATCACGATCGCCAACGGGGCCGACAACATCTCCCTCTACACGCCGATCTTCCGCACCAGCGCCCCCAGCGACGTCGCGATCATGATCGTCGTATTCCTGATCCTCGTCGCGGTCTGGTGCGCGGCCGGCCGGCTGATCGGCACCAACAAGGCTGTTACCGAGGGGCTGGAGCGCGTCGAGCACTGGCTCGTACCGGCCGTGTTCATCGGCCTGGGCCTGTTCATCCTGATCGAATCTGGGGTCATCGTCCGTCTGATCGAGGTGCTCGCATGACCTCCTCCCAGTCAGAGGCTCATCCGCCCGCTGCGCGCAAGCTGTCGTCGACCCGGCGGCGGCAGCTCACTGGTGGAGCGCTCTTGATCGCCGTGGTCGTCGTGCTGATCGATCAGGGAACCAAGGTGTGGGCCGAAGCGACCCTCACCGACCGTGAGCGCATCCCGCTGATCGGTGACCTGCTGGGTTTGCAGCTCGCCTATAACCCCGGAGCGGCATTCTCCTTCGGGGAAGGCTTCACCTGGGTGTTCGCGCTGCTCGCTGTCGCCGCCACGGTCACAGCGATCGTGTTCGCGTTCCGAGTGCAACGCGTGAGATGGGCGATCGTCATCGGCGCGCTCGGCGGCGCTTCCGCCTCACACGCAGGCGACCGCCTTTTCCGGGACCCCGGATTCGCCCGTGGTCACGTCGTGGACTTCCTCGCCTACGGAAACTGGTTCATCGGCAACATCGCCGACATCGTAATCTTCGCCGCAGCGATCACCGGAGCAGTTTTCATGATCCGCGCCGGGGATGAGAGCACCGAGTGAGATCCGTTGTGCGGTGGTGGGACACCCATCAACTCGCCCTCTACATCGGCGCGATCGCCGTGGGCAGCCGTTGAGTGAGTTCACGCTTAGGCAGGCGGGCGGTCGCGATGTAGGCGCAGAGCCACCCACCAGCCGCATCGTCGACAGATGAAAGCGCGATCGTCTCCGAGTGCGTGCAGCTTCTTGCGTGGCAGATGTCGCCCGCAGCACGTGCACGCAACGTCCTCGTCAGTCGCCATGAGCGGAGAGCGCCTCTCGAATCTGTTCAACCGTTGGCATCCCGGCCAGCCCAGCAGGGGTGCTGTAAATACGGCAGGCGAGGTCATTGCTTCGCCCCGACCCCGGAAAGAGATCGTTGCCATCCAGGGTGATCGTGGGGGAGCCCGCGAACGAGACTGCGCCCGCGTCCTCCTCCGTCCGGATGAGTCGGTAGTGAACCTCCGATTCGTCGTGGCCTGTTTCTCGTAGCGCCTCAGAAACACGACGGCCAGCCTCAACCCAGCTGGGGCAACCGGCGATATAAAGCAGCTCAATCTCCACGACTCAATCATCCTCGACTTCGCTGTTGATGTCGTGCCCGGGCTACCACCGAAAACGATCGTTTTCGGTGGACTGGTCGACGTTGACGCCCAGGTGCGCGACACGCCGTGAATCGATCTGCCGAAACCCCCTGCCGAAACCTAAACGCGCCGAAACATCGACGGTAGCGTTTTCGGCATGGGACACGAAGTCGGATACGCGCGCGTTTCGAAGCGCGAGCAGAACCCCAAGGCGCAGGAGGCCGAGCTGCTCGCCGCCGGCTGTGAACGAGTGTTTGTCGACCATGGCGAATCCAGCCGTGTGACCGACCGGCCGCAATGGCTCGCGTGTCTCGACTACCTCCGGCCAGGGGACACCCTCAAGGTGCGCCGCTTAGATCGCCTCGCCGGCAGTGAGCGCATCTTGATCGAAACGCTCCAAGACCTCGACGCACGCGAGGTCAACATCGTCAGTCTCACCGAGCCCATGATCGACACGACAAGCCCGATGGGCCGAGCTCTCTACGGCATCGTCGCCGTGTTCGCGCAACTCCGCATTGACACCATCCGCGACAACACCCAACGTGGCCTCGATTACGCCCGAAGCCAGGGCCGCGTCGGCGGCCGCCCGAGCGTCATGACTCCCGAGCGGATCGCGACTGCCGAGCGCATGCGGGCCGAGCAGCAGAGCTGGGAGAGCATCGGCCGCGTGCTCGGCGTGGGCGCCTCCAGCGTGCGCCGGGCGCTTAGTCAAACCTGACGTCGTATGTGTGCCGCTCCAGTTGACCGGCCGTCCGTTCCTGGCGACTGAGGTTGCTGACTATCGAGGCGAGTGATCTCAACGGTTTCCCACCCTGCTCGGTGCCGAACGCGCGCCGGGAGAGTTAGGGCGTGTCTGACAAAGGTTCGGGTGGCTGGCTGCGAGCCTGAAAGCATGTCTCGTTTTCGGATGCTTTCGGATGCTCAGTGGTCGCTGATCGAGCCGATGCTGCCACGTCCGACGGGGCGTCCGGGTCGGAAGTTCTCGGATGCGCGGACGATGGTCGAGGGCATCGTCTACCGGTACCGGACTGGCCTCGCATGGCGGGATCTGCCGCCGGTGTTCGGGCCGTGGCAGACGGTGTGGACGTGGCATCGGCGGATGGCGTTCGACGGGACGTGGGATCGGGTAGCGGCGATGATCACGGCAGCAGCAGACGCGGCGGGCCTGATTGATTGGTCGCTGTCGGTGGACTCCACGATTGCTCGTGCGCATCAGCACGCAACGAGCATCACCCGCCTCACAGGGGGCTGGATCGAGTTACAAGAATCTGCAGGTCGAGCCGCCTGATCACGGCATCGGCCGCTCCAGGGGTGGCCTGTCGACGAAGATCCATCAGCTCGTCGATGGCAATGGGCTGCCTCTGGTCACTCTGGTCACGCCAGGGCAGGCCGGGGACTCTCCGATGTTCCTGCCGCTGATGGGACATCTGCGGGTCGGGCGCGAAACGGGCCGGCCCCGCACCCGTCCGGACGCGGTGCGGGGCGAAAAAGCGTACTCATCCCGCGCGATCCGTTCTCACCTTCGAGGCCGAGGCATCAAAGCCGTGATTCCCGAGCCCGACGATCAGAAAGGACACCGCAAACGTCGCGGCTCACGCGGCGGCAGACCCGTCGGTCTCGACGCCGCCGACTACCGGAACCGGAACGTCATCGAGCGCGGCTACTGCCGCATCAAGCAATGGCGAGGCCTCGCCACCCGCTACGACAAACTCGCCGTTATCTACCGCGCCGCCGTCGTCCTCAACACCGTCATCGCATGGACCAAACCTTTGTCAGACACGCCCTAGCCCGAGTCGATGTCCGCATTTTGAGCCGGATCGCTGATTGACACGTACGTGTCAGCGGTGTGGGGCACGTGGTGATGGAGCGCTCCGGTGCGAAAGCCACTGCCATCATGTGATGTCGTAGACCATCGGGTCGAAATCCACGAACTCGGGGCAACTGCCGTCCTAGCCATGAGTTCCCCTTCCGTCTACTCATCCAGCAAACGCCGCCCATCCGACGGGCGACGGAGCACTCTCCCGCGCTGTAACCGACGTCAGCCCTCCGGCGAGGGGGATGTTGTGCTGTTGCGGATCTTCGCAGAGCAGGAGGTCGGCAGGTGCTGATGAGGGACGTACCGGCCGTCAGTCGAGGGCCGCGGTGATGACGTCGTGGAGCTCGGTGTCGAGCTTGAGGCTGTCGAATGCTGCGGCATATTCCCAGATGAGAGCGGCTGTGGCTCGGATGACATTCATCGGCTCGTTTCCTGGCGTGACGAGGCGAACACGTTGTCCTTCAGCCGCGACCACCGCGTTGGAGACGGTCGATGTCAGGAACTGGTCGTTGCGCGTGAGCCGGGTGGAGGGGTACGGCAGGGTGAGATCGCGCAGGTCGCGCAAGATGAAGTCGGGGCGTGCATCGGGGGGTGCAGCGAAGACATCGCGTGGCCGGCTGATGCCGGTGAGGACGAGAGCGCTACTCATCTCGGATCGTCTTGCGCCTCTGATGTCTGTGTCGATCCTGTCGCCGATGAACAGCCATCGGGAGCCGGGGAATCGCTCGCGGGCGGCGTCGAAGAGCGCCGTCTCGGGCTTTCCGGCAGCGAGAGGTTCGCGGTTGACGACAGCGCGGATGGCAGCGACGAGTGCTCCGTTGCCAGGCGCCAGTCCGCGCTCGAGCGGGAGGGCGGTGTCGAGGTTTGTGGCGACCCACGGGATCCCGGAGGCGAGAGCGTAAGTAGCTTCGGCCAGGTCAGTCCAGCTCACGTGTTGTGAGAAACCTTGGACGACCGCGTCGGGGTGCTCGTCCGCCGTGCGAACAAGTCGGTACCCCGCCCCTTCGAGCACCATCGTCAACCCCGGACCGCCGACGGCCAACAGCGGCGCCCCCGGCTCAACCACATTCGATAGGAGCAGCAGCGTCGCCTGAGGCGAGGTGACGACATCATCCGCGTCGGCGTGCAGTCCCATTGTCGTCAGCTGTTCGGCTACGTCCGCCGGCAGCCGGGAGGCGTTGTTCGTCAGGAACCCCACCGTCTTACTTTCTCGCGCCGAGTTCAGAGCGGTGATGGCATGCGGTATGGGTGCTGCGCCGCGGTACACGACTCCGTCGAGGTCGGAGAGAATAACGTCCGCACTATCGAGCGGTGTGGGGTGGGCATCTCTGGCCATGCTGTCTCCCAGTTCGATGGGCGGACCATCCAGTCCGATCTTCCATCTTACGTCGATTCGGTCTATCCTCAGATATACAAGCCTATACAGGTATAGATAGGAGACATGCATGTTGATTGGAATTGGCTGCGACCCGAACGCAACAACCCTCAAGGATGCCGTCGCTGATTACCTTCGCGAGCTCGGCCACGAGGTTCGCGATTTCGGCTCCGACGACCCCCTATATCCGAAGACGGCCATTGCGGTGGCGGAAAGCGTCGCGGCGAAGGAGGTCGAGCGTGGTGTCGTGATGTGTGGCACCGGCATCGGGGTCTCCATCTCGGCGAATAAGGTTCCCGGCGCATACTGCGCCCTGCTCACGGATGCGTACCAGGCCGAGCGTGCACAGCTAAGCAACGACGCCAACATGGTCGCTTTCGGAGCTCAGGTCACCGGCGTCGAGTCGGTCAAGCGACTCGTTCGCGAGTACCTGTCGGTGTCGTACGTGGAGAACGAGCGGAGTGCGCCGAAGCTCGTCGCTCTGTACGACTACGAAACCGAGAACACTCGCGTATGAATGCCATCCCGCTGCAGATCGAGGCGGAGCTCGCACGCCTCAACGTCCTGCGGATGGTGCGGGCAGGCGGTTCTGGCCACCTCGGCGGGGCGCTCTCGTGCATCGACATCGTGACCGCCTTGTATTTCGCGACCATGCGCGTCAACCCGCAAGCCGCGAAGGACCCGAATCGCGACCGGTTCCTGCTGTCCGCGGGCCACAAAGCAATGGCGCAGTACGCAGTTCTCGGGCGTCGCGGTTACTTCGAGGAGGCGCTGTTCGACACGTACGGCTCTGTCGGCAGCAAACTCGGCGGTCACCCCGACCTTCACAAGCTTCCGGGCATCGAAGCGAATACGGGTGCCCTGGGTCACGGGCTGTCGATTGCTGCAGGGATGGCACTGGGCCTCCGTGCCGCGAGCAACGGAGGACGGGTTTTCACCATCCTTGGGGACGGTGAGCTCCCCGAGGGGGCGAACTGGGAAGGGGCGTCGATTGCTGCGCACCACCGACTCGACAACCTCGTCGCTTTCGTCGATGTCAACGATCTGCAGATTTCCGGGCCGACCGCTGAAGTCATGAACATGGAGCCGATTGCCGACAAGTTCGCGGCGTTCGGGTGGAATACCGTCACCATCGACGGGAACGATATCGATGCCGTCCTCGACGCTGTCAGCGTTGCGGATGGCGAAAAGGGCCGGCCGACCGTTGTCGTTGCTCGCACGACGAAGGCGAAGGGCATCAGCTTCCTGGAGGGAACCCTTGCCTCGCACTACTGGAAGCCGACGGTCGAGGAGCTCGACCGAGCCGAACGTGAAGTGCACGCCCGCATCGACAACCTGCGCGAATGGAACGACCATGGCTGCTGAGACGCTTACTCTTATCGATCCGCGAAAGACCTTCGGGCAAGCAGTGACCGACCTCGCTGCGGACGATGACCGTGTCGTCGTCCTCTCCGCCGACAGCGGGCTGTCGTCGGGGTTCGGCTCATTCCGCGAGCGCTTCCCCGACCGCTACTATGAGTTCGGCATTCAGGAGCACGGAACGACGGGCGTCGCCGCAGGTCTCGCGTCGACCGGCAAGATCCCCGTCTTCGCGGCCATCGCAGCGTTTGTCACCAACCGGAACTACGAAGCATTCCGCAATGACATCGCGTACATGGGTCAGAACGTCAAGATCGTCGGTCGCAACGGAGGGATCACTTACTCCGACCTCGGGCCCACACACTACTCCCTCGAAGACTATGCAATCATCCGCATGCTTCCCGGTGTCGTCGTCCTCTCACCCCAGGACCCCGGAGAGATCCGGGAGGCAGCGAAGGCGATGATTGAGCACGACGGGCCCGTGTACATGCGCATCGGGGGCCCATCGATCCCCGATCTGTTCCCACAGGCACCGTTCACCATCGGGGAAGGGCGGATGATTCGGGAAGGGTCTCGCGCAACGGTCGTCACGACGGGGACCATCACCCCGGAGGTCGTGGTCGCGGTGCAACGGCTCGCGGACGACGGCATCGATGTGGACCTCATCGGGATGCCAACTGTCGAACCTGTTGACGCGGCGCTTATCCGCGCGTCCGCTCATCGCACCGGACGAGTCATCACTGTCGAGGAGCACTACACCCGCGGCGGTCTCTCCGCGGCCGTTGGCGAGGCTCTGGCATCCTCGGGAATTCCCGTGCACGCCATCGGGTTGCCGCATGAGCACATCGTCACCGGTACGTACTCAGGACTGCTTGCTCGATACGCGCTTGACGCCGCGGGACTGGACGAGCGCATTCGGCTGCTCGTCCGCTAGGTGTACTGCCCAGGCAGGTTGTTTGAGATCCGGCTGATGGGCGGGAGCTTCCCGATCGCAGTGTGGGGCCCGTGGTGATTGTAGAAGTGCAGCCAGGCGGGCAGGGCTGCGCGGCGGGCTGATTCGCTGTTGTAGTGCTTCACGTAGGCCCAACCGTCGGCCATAGTGCGATGGAATCGCTCGATCTTCCCGTTCGTCTGCGGACGGTAAGGACGTGTGCGCTTGGGTGTGATGGCGAGCTCGGCGCAGACGCGTCGCCAGGCGTGGGAGCGGTAGGCGGGGCCGTTGTCCGAGAGGACCCGTTCGACGCGGACGCCGCGGTCGGCGAACCAGGACACGGCCCGTTGCAGGACGCCGATCGCGGTCTCGGCGCGTTCGTCGTCGTGGATCTCGGCGTAAGCGACGCGGGAGTGGTCGTCGATGACGGTGTGGACGTAGGCGGTGCCGGTGACCATGTCGCCGGCGATGCCTCGCTTTCCGGTGCGCTTGGCCGTGACTGCTCGGTTGCGGTCGCCTTGGGACCGTCCGACGTAGCGCCAGCCGCCGCCGTCGGGGATGTTGCCGAGCTTCTTCACGTCGACATGGATCAGCGCGCCGGGCTTGTCGTGCTCGTACCGGCGGGCGGGTTCCCCGGTCTTCACATCGACATGCGAGAGCCGGTTCAGTCGACACCGTTTCAGCACCGCGTGGACGGTCGAGGCCGGCATCCCGACGCGGTCGGCGATCTGGACCGGCCCCAGGCGCTTGCGGATCCGCAGGTGCACGATCTTCTTCACACGGTGCGTCGGGGTCTTGTTCGGATGCGCATGCGGGCGCGAGGACCGGTCGGCCATCCCCGCTTCACCGAGCTCTACGTAGCGTCGCGCCCATTTCGCGGCGGTGGGCCAGGAGACACGGAAGTAGTCCGCCGCCGCGGCGACCGTCCACTCCTCGTCGACGATCTTCTGTGCAAGACGGAGCCTTTGGCGCGGGGTGAGCGCCGCGTTAGCGTGAGACACGAGAACCTCCTGGTTCAGAGCGGATGCGGTAGCAGCTCCACTCTGCCGGGAGGTTCTCGTCACATCAGGGAAGCCAGATCAAACAACCTCCCTGGGCAGTACAGCTAGGCGGACCCGCTGTGGTGGACCCCGAGTCATCCACCACGGCGGGTTCACTCACGCTTGTAATCGAACTTCAGCCGCACCGTATCGCCGCGGAAGACGATGGTCGAGTACTCAAAGGCCGTCCCTGCCGGGTTCGTGATGACATCCGTCAACAGCAGTGCCGGGTCGCCCTTGCGCAGCTCCAGCAGCTTGGCGTCGGTTCCTTCGACGGCGATGACTTCCAGATCTTCGGAGACGCTCTTCATCGACAGATTGAATTTGTCTTCGAGAACCACGCACAGCTGCTCGTTGACGACATCCAGCTGATCCAGTCCCGGCGCGAGGCTCGCTGGCACGAAGGAGCGGTGGACGCTCAGAGGCTTCCCGTCTACCGTCCGCAGTCGTATGATGGCGATGACCTCGGCGCCCGCCGGCAGATTCAGGTGCTCACGCACTCTCGTCGGCGCGGGAACGCGCTCCGTAGAAATCAACGTCGTCGCGATGTCGTACCCGAGCACTTCGAGCTGCTCACGGATTCCTTTGTATGCAGGAGAGACCGCGTTGATCTTTTGCGGGGCGACGAACGTGCCCTTGCCGGCAACGCGGATGAGCAGACCATCACCCGCCAGTTTGTTGAGCACACCACGAATCGTCATGCGGCTCAGGCTGTACTCCCGGTTCAGCTCGTTCTCCGACGGGATGCGCTGCTCGGGTGCCCACTCACCACTGGCGATCTTCGCGTGAAAGATGTCCTCGAGCTGCTGATAGATCGGTGTCGCTGAGTCGCGCTCAATCACGGCCGTCATCTTTATGCCTCCAAAACTTTCCACATGATCTTACCTAGTCCGTCTTGTATAGAGTTGTATAGCCATGTACTCTGGACCAAAAGGACCGGAACGAAAGATGTTCTGGCCGGAGCTCGCTGAGGCAGAGCCTGACACAAGGAAGTGAGATCGGACTATGGCCGTATCAACTCGTCGTCTCACGACGGGAGCGCGGAAGCACGGATACGCGGTTCCCGCTGTGAACGTCTTCGACGAGATCAGCATGCGCGCGGTCATCGCCGCAGCCGAGGAGAAGGACTCGCCTCTGATTGTCCAGATCTCGACAAAGACTGTTCGCACCTCGGGGACCGCTTTCATCACGAGCCTTTTCCAGGCGCTCACGCGGCACACATCCGTGCCGGTCGCGCTCCACTTGGATCACTGCCCGGACCGTTCTGTCCTCTCTGACGTCATTGCCGCCGGGTGGTCATCGGTTCTCTTCGATGCTTCTGACCGTGATCTTGCTGACGCAGAGCGTGAGACGACGGAAGTCGTCAAGGAGGCTCACGCAGCGGGCGTCGACGTCGAATCCGAGATCGAGAACATCCTCGGGGTCGAAGACGGAGTCGGCAGCGACGAAGCCCACCACGCGTATACCGTCGACCAGCTCGCAGCCATCGCGGAGCGCACCGGTGCTGACCTGCTCGCCCCGCAGTTGGGCACGAGCCACGGCCTGTTCACGTCCAAGCCGACCCTTCTCCCTGAGCGCGCCCGCGAACTCGCGCACCTCACGGACAAGGGAATTGTTCTTCACGGGGGAACCGGCCTTGAGCCGGCCGACTTCCGCGCCTTCATCGACAATGGCGTCTCCAAGATCAACATCTCCACAGCCGTCAAGCACGCGTACATGCAGGCATCGGCGGAGCATCTCGATTGGGCGCGCGCCAACAACCATTGGGATCCGCCGAAGTTGGTGACTGCCATCGGTGATGCTGTCACCAGCGTCATCGGTGACCACATCGAATGGTTCGGCTCCGATGGCACGGCAGCCAAGGCGAAGGCCGCCAAGCCGTGACTCGCGCCTTGATCTTCGACTGCGACGGAGTGCTCGCAGACACCGAGCGCGACGGTCATCTGCCTGCGTTCAACGACACCTTCGCGCATTTCGATCTTCCCGTGCGTTGGTCCGAAGAGGACTATGCCGAGAAGGTGCGAATTGGCGGCGGTAAGGAGCGTCTCGCCTCGCTTCTCACCAGCGACTTCGTTGCATCGGCGAACCTGCCCACCGATGAGGCTGCGCAGATCGACCTCGTCAAGCAGTGGCATCGGTTCAAGACTGACCGCTACACGGCGAAGGTTCGAGCCGGCGAGATGCCGGGGCGGCCCGGAATCGCCCGAATCGTTAATGCCGCCCATGACGCAGGATGGCTGCTCGCCGTCGCATCCACGTCCGCCGAAGAATCGGTGCGCGCTGTGCTGGAACATGCGGTCGGCGAGGACGCGGCCTCCTGGTTCCGTGTCTACGCAGGAGATGTCGTCCCAGCGAAGAAGCCGGCACCGGACATCTACCTGCTCGCTCTGCGGGACTTGAGAATCGACGCAACGGACGCCGTCGTCGTCGAGGACAGTCAGAACGGGCTACGCGCCGCGGCTGCGGCAGGGATCGCCACCGTCGTGACGGTGTCCAGTTATACCGCCGATGAGGACTTCACCGAGGCGGCACTGGTCGTTGACAGCCTGGGCGACCAGCCGCAGACGCCAGCACACTTCCTTTCCAACCCGCGCGGCGTCGAGGAGACCGGCCAGGTCACTCTCGACACCCTCACTGCCCTCACCATCCGATAACCGAAGCCGAGGAACATCATGAGCAGCACCTTCAGCCAGGCGGGCGTCGCCCGCGTCGAGAGCGTCATCAAGCTCATCGCACAGACGTGCGTCGACAACGAGAAGTACTTCAGCGACCTGGACGCCGTCGCCGGCGACGGTGACTTCGGATACTCGCTCGCTCGCGGGTTCGAGAACGTCATCGCCGAGTGGGATGAGTACGACCGGTCGGTTCTCAGCACCTTCATTCAGAAGGTCGCGACAACGATGTCCGGCCGCATCGGCGGTACGTCCGGCCCGATCTGGGGCACCGCGTTCCTGCGCGCTGCGATCTCCGTGAAGGACAAGAACGACATCACCCAGGCCGATGTGGTCGCGATGCTCCGCTCAGCCATCGAGGGCATCATGAAGCGAGGTGGCGCATCCCTGGGAGACAAGACGCTGCTCGACGCTCTGGTCCCGCTCACCGACGCCATCGAGGCGGACCTCGGTAAGGGTCTGGACGGCAAGGCCGTGGCTCAGCACGCCGCTGAGGCCGCGCGCGCCGCCGCCGAAGAGACCGCGAAGCTCGAGGCACACCGCGGCCGAGCGTCCTACGCAGGTGAGCGCAGCATTGGCTCCCCTGACCCCGGCGCCATCGCGATAGCGGTGCTCAGCGAGCGCGTCGCCGAGGCCTGGTAACGACTTACCCTCCCTCCATTACCCATCCGACACAAAGAAGTGAGAACACAATGAAGAAGTTCATCAACGACCCGAAGGCGTTCGTCCCGGAGATGCTGAAGGGCCTGGCCCTGGCGAACCCCGACACGCTCACGTACGACCCGAAGTACAACCTCATCGTCCGCGCCGATGCGCCCAACAACGACAAGGTCTCTATCATCCAGGGCTCCGGCTCCGGCCACGAGCCCGCACACGTGATGATTGTCGGCAAGGGCATGCTGGACGCCGCCTGCCCCGGTGACGTGTTCGCCGCCCCGCCCACCGATTTCGTCGTCGAGGCCGCACGCCGCGTCAAGAGCGACAAGGGTGTGCTGCTGCTGGTGAACAACTACACCGGCGACAAGATGGCATTCGAAATGGCAGAAGAGCTCGCTGCCGCAGAGGGCATCAAGGTGCGCACCCTCTTCATCGACGACGACGTCGCGGTGAAGGACTCGCTGTACACCATCGGTCGCCGCGGCGTCGCCGGCAACTTCTTCGTCATCAAGGCCGTCGGCGCTGCCGCTGAGGCCGGCAAGGACCTCGACGAGATCGTCCGGATCGGCGAGAAGGTCAACGCCGTCACCCGCACCATGGGCGTGGCGCTCACCGCCTGCACCCCGCCCGCCAAGGGCGAGCCGCTGTTCGAGATCGGCGACGACGAGATCGAAGTCGGCATCGGTATCCACGGTGAGCCCGGCCGTGCACGTCAGAAGTGGGTCCCGGCGAACGAGATCGTCGACCTGCTTCTGGAGCCCATCGTGAGCGACATCCCCTACAGCAGCGGCGATGACGTCGCGCTGATGGTGAACGGTCTCGGTGGCACCCCCATCAGTGAGCTGTACCTTCTGTACGGCATCGCACACGAGAAGCTCGCGGCCCAGGGAATCACCCCAACCCGTAGCTATGTCGGCGACTACTGCACCTCGCTGGACATGGCGGGCGCGTCCATCACGCTTGTCAAGCTTGACGACGAGATTCGCGAACTTCTCGAGGCTCCCGCGGAGATCCCGATCCGCACCTTCTGAGGAGCCCCCCGCTGTTCGGCGTAGGTCACGCTGCGCCGCACAGTCCCGTACCGAGCGCGCCCGGGTAGACCGCGATTGACCTTCCACCTTCTACCCGGGCGCCGCCCCCTCGCACCACCATCTGTGACCACGCGCACCCGAGCGCGTGGTTTGACCTGCGCGGACGCAGACGTCCGCGGAAAGGAAACACCATGGACCTCGGATTGATCTTCCTCTCCGAAACGGTCGGAACGGCCCTGCTACTTCTGCTGGGTTGCGGAGTCGTCGCCAACGTCTCCCTCATCAAGAGCAAGGGTCTCGGATCAGGATTCCTCGCGGTCAGCATCGGTTGGGGTCTCGCCGTCTTCGCTGGAGTCACGGCATCGTACTCCTCGGGCTCGCACCTCAACCCGGCCGTCAGCATCGCCCTGCTGATCCTCGGAAACATCACATTCGTGCAGTTCCTCGTCTACATTGCCGCTCAGCTCGTCGGTGCCATGCTCGGAGCGCTCCTGGTCTGGATCACATACCGGCGCCACTTCGACGAAGAGCCCGACCCCGCCACGAAGCTCGGCGTCTTCTCGACCGGTCCTGCCATCCGTGCCTACGGCTCCAACCTCGTCACGGAGGTCATCGGAACGTTCGTCCTCGTGTTCGGCATCCTCGCCTTCACCAATGGAGGCACCCCCGCGGAACTCGGCGCCCTGCCCGTCGCCTTCCTGGTCATCGCTATCGGTATCAGCCTCGGCGGCCCCACCGGTTACGCCATCAACCCCGCGCGCGACCTCGGGCCTCGCATCATTCACGCCATCCTCCCCATCAAGGGCAAGGGCACCTCCGACTGGGCGTACTCCTGGGTGCCCGTGGCCGGCCCGCTCATCGGAGGCGCGCTCGCCGCCGCGCTCTCCATCGCACTGCTTCCCGTCGCCTGACGGGAACTTTCAACCCCTCGGCCGGCCCATGTCTGTCAGGCCTTCATCGGGGCCGACCGAGGCTCCACCCCAGTCGTCGCTCACGCGACGCCTAACACCCGCAACACCTGACCTTCAATGAAGAGGAGACACCATGTCGAACCCCAAGATCCAGGACACCATCACCCTTGAGGACGCTCGCCGCGTCATCGATGCCGCCATCGCGCGCGCTGAGGAGATCGGACAGCCCCAGGACATCGCCGTCGTGGACGCCGGAGGCAACCTCAAGGCACACGTGCGGATGGATACTGCGAACATCGGCAGCATCCACATCGCCATCAACAAGGCGTACACGTCCATCGCTTTCCAGACCCAGACCAAGGACCTCACCGAGGCAACGCGCCCGACGGGCGACCTGTACGGACTCAACGACGCTCACGGTGGCCGTATCGTCGTGTTCCCCGGGGGCATTCCGCTGGTCCGCGACGGCGTCATCGTCGGAGCCATCGGAGTGTCCACCGGTAGCATCGAGGAAGACCAGACTGTGGCTGAGGCCGGAGCCGCCGCACTCTGACTTCGGACCGCACGAGCTGGCGCCGATCCCTGATGAGCGGTGTCCGATCTCACGAGAACCTCAACTCCACCCAGCCGTCAGCACAAGACGGCCAGCAACGCTAGTCAATCGGGGTAGCGACGGTCGCCTCCCACAGCTCGCCAGCCGGGAGTACGGCGTCTTCCAACGGTGCCGCCCGCACGCCCACGAACCCCGCGCCTGCATCGACACCGACTAGGGCGTGTCTGACATTGCCTTTGTCCAGGCGATGACGGCGTTGAGGACCACGGCAGCGCGGTAGATGACGGCGTGTTTGTCGAAGCGGGTGGCGAGGCCGCGCCATTGCTTGGTGTGGCAATAGCGGCGCTCGATCACATTGCGGTTCTTGTAGTCGGCGGCGTCAAGCCCGACCGGCCTGCCGCCGCGTGACCCGCGACGCTTGCGATGCCCCTTCTGATCGTCGGGTTCGGGGATCACCGCCTTGATCCCGCGAGAGCGGAGGTGCCCGCGGATCGCGCGTGATGAGTACGCCTTGTCACCGCGGACCGCGTCCGGACGAGTTCGCGGCCGGCCAACGTCCCGGTCAACGCGCAGCTGCGCCATGAGCGGCAGGAACATCGGGGAGTCGCCGGCCTGCCCCGGCGTGATCAGCGTGACCAGTGGCAGCCCGTTGCCGTCGACGAGTTGATGGATCTTCGTCGACAGCCCGCCGCGGGAGCGGCCGATGCCATGATCAGGCGGCTCGATCAGCAGATTCGTGTAGTTCGACCCAGCCCCCTGTGGTGCGAGTCGTGTTCGTCGCGTGCTGATGCGCGCGGGCGACGGTCGAGTCCACCGACAGCGACCAATCGATCAACCCCGCCGCGTCGGCCGCGGCGGTCAGCTTCGCCTGCACCTTGTCCCAGGTACCGGCGGCGGCCATCCGGTGATGCCACGTCCACACCGTCTGCCACGGCCCGAACACCTCGGGTAAGTCCCGCCACGCGATCCCGCACCGGTACCGGTAGATGATCGCCTCGACCATCAGCCTCGCGTCAGAGAACTTCCGCCCCGGCCGCCCGGTCGGACGCGGCAACATGTCCTCGATCAACGACCACTGAGCATCCGAGAGCAACCGAAACCTAGACACGCGTCGAGACTCTCAGCCTGAGCCGTCAACCTTTGTCAGACACGCCCTAGTACGTCTGTACGGGGTGAGGACGGGAATCCCCGCCTCACACTCAGCACTAGGAGAAGAACATGCCTGTAGGTACCACAGCAAGAACTGGCCAGAGCTGCCCCGAGTCCGGCGTCTGGAAGGTCGTGGGCTCGCCGAGCACCACGGCGCCGATCGCCAGGGGGAACACGATGCCGCCGTACAACAACCAGGCGGTCACCTGGCAGCTGACGCAGCTGGCCTGATCGGAAGGGGCGTGCGCGTGTACGCTACGGGTGCGCCCCTCCTCATTCCTTTGAGGATGCCGACGACCTCGCCCGGCTGGGGAGCGTAGAGGAGATCTCGACAATGACGCCGTTTGAAGAACTCGAGGCTGGGGAGCCGATGGGGGCGGCGATGTATGCGCTCCTGTTGAAACTGACGCTGCAGTCGAGCGCCAAGTATCCCGCGCCGGAGGGCCACTCAAAGTGGTCGAAGGACGCAGCCCGGCAATGGCTAAGTGACACCTTTCTTATGAGGAAGGGCACTGACATCGCCATACGGTTGGCTGTGCAGGCAACGGATGATGTGAGTCTAGAAAGACTCGCTCGTAAGGCTGTCCAACGAGTGTTCATCGATGAGGCCCGCGCCACCACGGCAGGCGCGATGAAGAAGCGACTCGCTGGCATGCTCCCGCAGCACGGCTTCATCGACGCCAAGACCATCTACGCGGGCACACCCTCTTGGACGCTTCCTGAGCTGGGCACTGAGATCTACCAGGGAGACTGGCAGGACCTTCTGAGAGACCCGCGGATGAAGGGCATCCCCCCGATCAGTCAGCTCAACAGGAGCGGACCGACGTCACGTTCGAACGTGACGAGCATCATCGAAGGCGTTCGAGCTCTTCTACTCGCCGGGGGCGGAGCAATGCGCGACCGTGACATCGCGAACGCGATCGTCACGCTCTTCGAACTCGATGACCCCGATCTATATGTGATGCGCGACACCGACCAAGACATCCTTGATCAGCGAATCAAGGAGAACGGCACGGAAGTCGTCGAAGCTGCCGACCGCATCTGGGATGCGCTGACCACGGAAGAGCAACGAGTCGTGGGCTTCTTGGATGAGCCGGCCGCGATCTGCGCGCGGGTGGTTCCCTCCTACGTTGATCCTGTCGCCTTCGCGGCCCGTCTGGGCTACAAGATGCGCACCATCCTCGAGGCCGATCCGCCACCGCCCGGAGCGCTGGAACTCGTCTCTGTCCGAAGCGTTCACCTGTCTCGTAATGCGAGTTAGATCGTCATACCTGTGTGGAGATGAAATGACAAATATCCAGCTCCCAGACCGAAACCACAACGACACCTACCCGGAAAGCAGCCACGAACCCATGTCATCCGTTGTTACCCATGACAACCTCCCTTCCATCATGCCTGGCCAGGTGTGGCGAGCTCGATGGGACGACGTGTTGACCTTGGTTTTCGTGGACACGGTCCTGTGCGAGTTCGCGCACCGAGTGCGCGTAGCACCGGTCACGATGGGAGACGAGGACGCAGACGACTCGGCGCTTGTTCTGCCCGCCGACGCGAACAATCTAGGAACACCCCTCAGCATCTGGCCAGAGCTCGTCGCCGATATCTCAGAGATTGTGCTCGAGCGTTGGATCGCCGTCGTCAGCGACTTCTCCAGCATCAGCGCGCTCGAGGAAGCAGCAGCAGCCGGCACCGTCATGCGAGGGCTCCCAATCCTCAACGACGCCAGCCCCCGGTGGGAAGAACGGCGCTTCCTCGAGTTGGCAATGGAAGCGCTCGCCTCAGCTGTAGACATCGCTGGGGGAGACGGAGATCTCCCTGCCATGCTCGACGGGATTACCTCTTCCCAGCTAGCTAGCAAACTTGAAGTATCGCTCTCTCTTGCGCGCAACATCAAGCGGGCCCGCGCGCTCGTGGGATTTGCTCAAGCGGAGAAATTGGCAGAGCTAGTCGGTGTTCCGGTGCAGCGCGTGCTGAGCGCTAACCCGAAGCCCCCGGCGCAGCTTGTCGCACTCGCGGCCAGGCTCGACAGAGGGCCGGCAGTGCGAGCGCTGGCGCGAACAAAACAAGAGCCTGAGTCAGATGCGTTCCGGGATTTGGTGCAAGGTGCCTGGGGGCTCGCCGCACGCGGAGACAAGCTCGACGCCGAGGATTGGGCGGGACGTCTCGACACCTATATCCGCGTCGCGCTCGACAACAGATGAATAGCGAGGCCGCGGCGATCGCACGAGCCCGCGGTCTTGTTGGCGGGCGTGTCGATCACCTCGTCGCGGGGCTATCTGCGCGCGATGCAGGAGTTCTCGAGCGACTACGGTACGACGCCATCGAAGAACTCAGTCGCTGGAAAGATCTCACGCTCGTTCCTTTGGACACCGCACCGCCCACTAGTTGCTCGATCGCGGGCGTGTACTTGCCTGACGAGAACCCGCCGCGAATTGGTCTCTGGCGGCAGATGTCACGCCCCCGGGCCATGTTCACCGCGCTGCATGAGCTGGGCCACCATCTTCAGCAAACCAGCGGCGAACTGGTTGATGCGTTGGACGGTGAGCCAGACCAGGGTGCATATCTAGAAGAGCGCACCAGTGATGCCTTCGCAGCACGCATATTGCTCCCGTCGGATCTCGTGGCGCGTGCGTTGGGCGCAGGCACGCCAACGGCAGACAAGGTCGCGGATCTCTGGGCGCAGGCAGGTGTCTCACGAGCAGCAGCGTGCGTCGCGGCAGCGCAGCAGCTGTCCAGTCCCGGGCACGTCGTACTTATGGATGGCGACTTCGTTCAGTTCTCTTCGTCGTTCGGCGAGCTACCGCTGCGCCGAGGAAGTGACCAGTCAAGCAGCGCGATTATGCGAGCCCGCCGGCAGATGGCCACACGGGTCACTGTCGTGAGCGAGAACCGCTTCAGCTATCGGGATGGCATAGAGGGGACGCCGCTCTACGCGCAAGCCGCTGATATGGGCGGTTACACGGTCGTGGTGGCAGTGGCGTACCGAGCGCCTTGGGCCGCCATATCGCTACCTTCGAGCAGCTCAACGATCGCTGCCAAGTGGCAAACGTGCGGACGTTGCGACCGCATTTTCCAGGTCTGGGGCCAACGATGCGCAGCCTGTGGCGCAGGCTATTGTCCGGACTGCGGGAAGTGTGACTGCGAAACCAGGGTTGTGGAACGTACCTGCCTGGAGTGCTTCCTGATGAAGCCCGCGCAACTATTCACGGGCGACAGCCGGGTGTGCGACGACTGCATGCCGTGATGCGGAGATAGTACGTCTGTACTTGTTAAGGCTACCGACGGCCCCGCGGATGAGATGCTCCGCCACAGATAGTTCAGTATCGCAGTTCCAACGTCAGGAGATCATCGTGGCTCGAAACAGTCGACAAACCGGTTCCAAGGCCGCCAAGGCCGCCAGCAAGGTCCTACGAGGAAATTACTCGAAGGCAGCCAAGACCGCCGCCGCCAGCGCCCTCAGCCAAAAGGGCAAGGGTCGCTGAACAGAACTGTTAGCGCCAATAGTTCCATTCAGCGCTCCGCGGCTGAGATCGGTCAACGACACGTTGACCGATCTCAGCTGCTCTCGTCCCGAGCTAACTCATCGGCGAACGCTCTCGCGATCGTGGTCTCGTCGGGAAGTGCCCTCTGCGCGTCCTCAGTGAGCTCGTAGCGACTGACGGCTACTGGCTGTGTCGTCGACGCGAGTGCATAGCGCACCACTGTGTCGTTCTTACCTGCGACGAGCAGAATGCCGACCGTGGGTTCGTGCTTGTGCGGAATCCGGAATCGGTCGTCGACGGCGGCGACGTAGAAGCCGAGTTGGCCGGCGTCTCGTGGATCGAACTTCGTGGTCTTCAACTCGATGACGATGTATCGGAGTTGCTCGACGTGGAAGAACAGCAGGTCGATGTAGAAGTCATCGCCGTCGATGTCCAGGTGGACTTGGCGACCGACGAACGCGAACCCCGGGCCGAGTTCGTGCATCGTGTCGAGGATTCGGTCGACCATCCGTTGCTCGAGCTCGCGCTCTGTCGCGTCGCCGTCGATGGCGAGGAACTGCAACGCGTACGGATCTTTGGTGAGCTCCTGAGCTTGGTCTGAGTCTGTTCGCTCGAGTGCGCTCGCGAAGTTGCTTGGCGCTGCGGCCTCTCGCTCGTGCAATCTGGTAGCGATTTGGTGCGCGAGTACCGGTCGGCTCCAGCCGTGGAAGGCGGATTTGCCGGCGTACCAGTCCCGGAGCGACCGATCGTCGAGCTTCGTGATCAAGTCGATCACCTGACCCCACGGCAATTGGTCAACGGGTCGTTGACCAATTGAGTCGGGCTTCGTCCAACTCTCTGCAAAACGACGCATGTACTTGAGGTTGGTGACAGAGAAACCCTTCATCGTCGGAAACTCAGCACGCAGATCCGAGGCCAGGCGGGGGAGCACGCCGTCACCCCAGGACGCTTGTTCCTGTCGCTCAAGGATCGTGCGGCCGATCTGCCACCACAGCCGTAGAAGTTCGTTGTTGGCCTTCCGCTGCACGCTCAGTCTGGCGGTACGTACATGCCGCTTCAGATCCTCGAGAGTGGATGCATAATCGTCTGGGACGAGATCACTCATGTGTACACCGTAGACGGGCCATCACCACAGGGCCCGCACCGCGTCGAGTAGCGATCCCAGGATGCTCGTATCACTGATGTCGGCCATGAGTATGGTCCCGACAGCAACGATCAATGAGACGATGGCCACTACTAGCGCGCTTCGGCCGAGCTTGAAGCTATCCGCGGATGCACCGAGCGAGGCGACTGTGGACAGGATGTCTCGGAGATCGCGATCGGAGTCAATCAGGCTGGAGAACAGTTCCTCCTGGCGCTCCCGGACCGAACTGTTGAACTCGATGGGATCCTTGGCTTTGCGGCCCACCTCTCGATCGGCCCGTTGTTCCCGAGCCGTAAGGGTATAGAAGAACTTCGCATCACCCTCCCAGTACCAAGGACGCTGCCAGAACCTCTTGACGTCTCGTTGCATGCTCGCCAGATCGAGACTAAGCGTCAGGAAACTCCGACGTAGTTCTCTCAAGGCCTTCGGGCGGAACTTCCCGTGAATGCTCGCCGCGCGATCTCGAACCTCGGCTTGCTCGCGGGCAGCAATCGTGAGCAACTCCGACGCGGCTAGCATCACGAAGAGGTTCTGCATGCGGCCGACGAGGCGATCGGCGATCGCACGGTCCGCCTCGCCACCGTAGCCTGCGAGTGGGTCTTTGCCCATCGCCTTCACAATGGCATCGCGTTTGCCCCACAAGGTCCAGGTGGGGACCTCGCCCATGGCCTTATGGAGTGCGGGGCTCGTCGTCGCCAGAAGCATCTTCGGCAACGCATCGGAAATCAAGAGGTACGGTGAATGGCTGTCGAGCGCTAGAGCTCGAAGCGCGTTACTCCGGTGTACGGATGTGTCCCGCGAGATGTTGGCGGGTTCTGCTCTGGTCGGATCCAGTTTGTCGAGGAGCAAAAGATCAAGTAAAGGCTGAGGCACATGACGTCTGCCGAAGTAGCCCGGCACCCGTGAAGCGAGCCAACTACGAGCTTCGCCGTGGAGACTACTTCTGGCTGTCTGTACCTTCCAAAAGGCACCCCAATGGCGATCATAGTTCTGAGGCCTAGTCCCGCGGGGAAACCGCATGAATGGCTCGTGCGGCGCATGCCACTCCTTGTCGAGCGAGCTAGCGGCCGCGGCGCTGAGATGAAACTCGCTGACAACGGCTGTGAGTCCGTCTCCCACCTGAATCGCTTTCAGCTCCACCGCTTCGAACATGGGAGGCAGGTCGGTGTGGATCCCGTCCGGCACAAACCACGATGATCCTTTACGAACAAGGGAAGCCACACGCCACCACGTGCTTCCCCCTCCGGAGCGTGCGCGGGTGAGAGCTTCGCGGTTACCTTCCTCCTCGAGCGTGAATGGTCGACGCTTATCCCAGCCGTTCCGGGCAATCGCTCGCTCGAGGGCCGGCAGCTCGGTCGGCGGGAAAAGTTCAACGAGCCAGAGACCGGCGACCGTTACGTGTTCGTCGGCGGGAACGCGGACGTTGTGCATCCAGTCGTCGAGCGGCCACGTGAAGTCCCTGTGATGTTCGTTGAAGGGAATCAGAAAATTGGTCCCCCTATTCCAGAGAGTGAGGAGCGCCCTGGGTTGGATTTTGCGGCGCCAACCAGAGGACATCCAGCGTAAGAGCCTGTATGGAGGGTCGTACCACCGACGTCCGGCGCCAAGCTCTGGGACTAGCTCGTACGCTTCATCGATGTTCGTCGAGATCTTGTCATCCCGGCCAATTTCTTCGCGCGGAGACCCCCTTCGCCGTCGTTGGCGATATTTCTCTCTCTCGCCGAGGTCTCGACTCTCCCGAGGGGAAACGGGCCCAATATCTGTCATAGCACTGCCAACCCAGGTCTCAGTCGGCGAGCGTGGGAGCCCAAGAGATGATGCCTATTCACTCTCGAAACGTATCTGTTCGTACGCGAGCTTCACACAGCTTCACTCGTTCGGCGTTCTATCTTGATCGTTTCGAGGGCGGCAAACGGAGAAGAGGAGGAGCGGTGACTGACATAATTACTATTATCGGCTTAAATCTGATCACTGAGATTCGAACATCTGAACTACCATTATCCGCATGGGCCAGAACAAGCGCTACCCCGAATTGCTCGAAGGGGATATCGCGCGAGCGAGCGACAAGATCGATCGCCAGGCGCGGCCTGTGGGGCTCTCAGAGCCCGAGCTAAGTAGCTCAGGGATGCGCCAGGACGCCCGCGAACCGATCCCGGTGACCGCGTGGATTCCTCACCAAGTGCTGTGGACCGAGCCGCAGCTCGTCGAAGCAGAAGCGATTGCATGGACGCGTGATGCCGTCCTCGTGCGCTGGCGGTCGCACTACAGCGGGCACCCGCACCACACATGGGTATGGGCCAGCGCCGTCACACGCAGAGACGCTTAGCCGACCGCTGCGAGCGTCAGCTGCCGCAGCTCCACGATCTTGTCGAGCCGTAGCCCGGTCCAGCTATCGCCGCCGTCGACGATGACGTACGGCAGTTCTCGGATGCCTCGATCGCGCAGCTCGTCTCGGAGGCCGGCAGCGTCGACGTCGACGACCTGGTGCACGACGCCGGCCAGCTCCAATGCTCTCGCCGTGTTCGTGCACTTCCAGCAGCCCTCAGCTCCATAGACCGTCACCTGTGCGCTCATCGTTCGTCATCCTCTCCGCCTTGTCGGCTCCCAGCCGATGCCTCGGCATCGGTTGGTACTTGCCGCCTCTGCGCGGCGTGGAGAGCGGGTCAAGGGCCAGCCCTGGCTGGATTCCGCAGGAATCGCGTAGCGCCCTTGATGCGATCGGAACGCCGTGCAACTCCCCAGCTGGCACAGCACCGCATCGCGGTGTTAACACCAACTCGGCGTGTCAATCTGGCCGTCGCGGTGTTAACACCAATACGCTCACGGGTATGACTCGGAGACAGATTCCCAGGGGTACGCGCACCGCGTCCGCGCGGGTGTCGCTCGTGGTCGAGGAAGAGAAGAAGGATCGCTTCGCGGTGATCGCAAAGCAGTCGGGCCTCTCAGGGGCCGCGCTCTTCGAAGCACTCGTCGACCACCTGGAAACCGAGCTTACCGACCGCGGCGTGCCGTCCTGGCTCCCGCAGCCCGAACCTCACGACGGGGAGCTGCCTATCGTCGTCGCTTAAAAGAAAGAGCCCGCCGCGAGTGCGGCGGGCTTCTCCCAAGTCTTTCGATCCGCTGAGTTTGGCGACTGGTACGGATCGAGTTTCGAAGAACCGGTGGGTAACCGGGGATTCGTTGTGCCCACAGGAGCACGTATGCACAGAGTACAGCAGTCCCCCGTGCTTATCCATAAGCGCGGAGTTTTCGACCCCCGCGTGTCGACCGCCGCTGACCGTCCCCCGGCACAGCCGGGTAGTCGACGCCCACGCGGCCGGGGGCTCGTCCTAGAGCCAGTGGAGGGCGTCTACGCGCGCATCCCGACGTGCCGGCCCGATCATTGGCTGCACGCCGTCGAGGCAGCGCTGAGCGTGCCCGAGGTCGAGACGCTGCGTCGCCGGCTGCGCGTCGCCGGCCGCTCGACCGTGCTGCGCGCGTGCCGTGTCTGGGCGGCGGCCGCCGACCGCCGCACCGGCCGCGACGTCGCTGTGAGTCACCAGACGGTCGCCGCTGCGATCGGCTATGCCGAGGCCACGGTGAAGCGCATTGTGCGCTTCCTGTCGCGGCTGGGGCTCATGGTCGAATGCGCCCGCGGCCGCAACCGGCTGAGTATGGACGAGCTGCACCAGGCGCGGCAGCTCGGCGCGACTCAGCAGCGAGCGGTGGCATCGACGAGAGCGCTCACGATTCCTCATTCTGTGTATGGCACCCCCCTACCCCTCACCGGGAAAGTTAACGGGTCTACTCCAGTTAAGAAGAACTCACCAACGCGCGCGCTGCGCGCTCGGAAGGCCGGGGCTTCGCCCCGTCCAGCTTTGAATGAAAGTGTCGGATCGGGTAGCTCCCAGCGCCGCTTTCGACCCGAGGTCGCACGGTTCGCCGGCCAGCTGGTGAACGCACTCCCCCGGCTGCTGTGGACCTCGACCAAGCAGCCACATCGAACGGCCGTGAACGTGCCCGGTCACGGCGTCGAGGTCGTCTGGACGGGCGGCCGCCACATCGGACATGTGTGCGAAGCGATCGAGCGGCACCAGCTGATCGAGCGCGGCTGGACCGTGCAGAGGATCCTCGATCGACTCTCCGCGTTCCGCGTCGAATCGAGGATTACCGAACCCGAACCAGGCGAGCTGCGCGACGCGCTCGATTGGTTCTTCTGGCTCGTGCAGCGGGCGATCGGTAAGACCGATCGGGCACCCCAGATGCAGGCAGCGATCGAAGCCGCCGAGCGCGCGGCTGAGGCAGCAGCTCGACGAGCAGCAGCCGACGAGCTGCGCGCTCGACTGGACGAGCAGCAGGACGAGATTCAGGCGGCGATCGCGGCGATGCATGAGCAGTTCCCGCGACGTCCGAAGGTGCGTCGCCCCTACGTTTGAGTATTCACCGAGAGCGAATAGACAAACGAAGCATTCTGCTTCGTTTGTCCTTGTCCTGCCTACCCCGCCACGCTGACGCGCTTGCCAACCTCCACCACTCAACGTACCTTATGAGTAATGGAGGTTGGCAAGTAAATGGTGGGGTAGGCAGGACAAGGACAGAGAGAGAAAGAGAGAGTGGAGAGAGAAAGGAAAGAGGGGGGAAAGTTGGGGAGGTGGTTGGTTTTCAGAGGCCCGGATGCGATGGGTAGACAGACTGAGAAGCGGTCACTTGAGGGGGTCACTGATGTTGTGGAGACGGTAGATGTTCGTGCTTTGCACGAGCTGATCCTGTAGCTGGAAAGCGAAGACGGATCGCCGCAGTGGGTCACCGCGGCAAGGAGGGTGAGACGTGCAGATCACGGCGCGGGATGAACGAATTTTCGAATGGCTGCGAGTGGTGAAGCTCACAGACACGGAGGCAATCAGGTGGGTTCTCGCCGCCCTCGACGGCCGCAACGAACCCGTGTCGACGAGACGCGCGCAGCAGTGGATCGCGCGTGCGGTCGACGCCGATCTGATCGAGAAAGCGCGGCCCGTTTTCCGCGATGGAGCGATCATCTGGCTGAGCCGAATGATGAGCAATCGGGCAGCCCCAAACCTCTATCGAGCGACCACGCGACACGAGGTCGCCGTGTCATCCATCAGCTCTCGATTCCTCGCCGCCGGCTACAGCTGGCGGCGCGATCGACAGCCGGCCACTCGGCAGGAGCACGCCGCCGATGGGGTCGCTGAGCGACCCGGCAGCATCGAGCTGATCGAGGTCGAGCTGACAGCGAAGACGCTCGATCGCTACCGCGGCATCTTCACTGACCACACCCGTCGACTGACCGAAGGCGTCGAGCGTGTGGTGTACGTCGGGACGGCCGGCGCTATGCGCGCGGTCGACCGCGAAGCGAACAAGTGGGTGCATCCGTCGCTGCGCGATCGGATCATCACATTGCCCGTGCTCGACGAGCGCGGGCACATCGTCGGAGCGCTCGACTCGCTTTGGAGCGACGTCGACGCACCGGCCGTACCGGAGGAAACGGCCGCCGCCGATCCCGTCGCGGGATCGGCGCTGCCGGTGTGGGGAGGGCGGGACTGATGAGCAACCAGGAGCAGATGCCGCAGGCGTCAGACGGCGGTTGGGAAATGATGCTGTGGGGCATCGTGAAAGTAGTTGCCGGCATCGCGGTCTTCTTGATCGTGCTGCCGCTCGCGGTGCCGTTCGCGGCATCCGCGCTCACCGGCAACCGGATCGCGAAGCGACACGCTTTCTGGATGACGTACCGGTGGCACGTCTGGGTGAACGTCGCCGCGGTCGCGATCGTCGCGGCCGTGCTCGCCGTCGAGGCGACGCTGATCACGCGATGGATCGCGTCAGGAGACGCCGAGGCGTTTCTACAGCGCCCCGAGTGGGGCGCTGAGCTCGCAGCCGCGGTGTGGCCGTGGCTGCTGCTGAACTTCTTGCTGGGCGTGCTGCTGCTGCCGCTCGCCTGGTCGATCCGACGTCGCCGGATCGCCGAACTTGTTCGGCGCCGGCTCATCCCCGATGTGCTCACCCAGGAGCACATCGAGAGCGCGCGCAAGCGCGCTGCCGACATGATGAGCGCGCGCCGGCTCGGCCAGCAGCTCGACCTGAAAACGGGACTCGTCACCGCAGGTAAGGGCAGCGGCATCAAGACCCCGCCCGGAGCAATCGGCATCGTCACCCGCGCGACCGTTTCCACGCTCGCGGAGAGGTTCACCGATCGGCGCGAAGTGCCCGACTGGACGGATCAGACCGGCCAGTTCGTCACGCTGCCGGCCGCAGCGGGAGGGCTGCGTGTCATGCAGCTCGCAGAGAGCGGCGCGGGTAAGACCGTGGTCATGCACAACGCGATCTTGGAAGTGCTCGATCGCGGCTGGCCTGTAACGTTCATCGACGCGAAGGGCGATCCCGAGGACGCCGACAAGCTCGCGGCGATCGCCCGCAGCCGTGGCTATCGTGTGCGCGTCTCGGAGCCGTGGAACCTCTACAGCGGCACCGCGTCGCAGATCACGACGAAGATTCTTCGAATGATCCCGCTGAGCACCGGAGACGGTGCGTTCTATCGGCGCGAGGCCGAGCAGGCGCTGCGCGCGATCCAGTCGCACGCAGCACTGACCGGAATGCGCGATCTGTTCACACGGCTCGACGACCCGCGGGAGCACGTGCGCGATCAGACGCAGCTCAACAGCCTCATAGCGGCCGTCGACAAGATCGGCACGCGCCGACACGAGCGCGTGCGCGACACGTTGCTGACGGCCCTCGAACCGTTGGAGCCCTACCTCGCGGCGTCTGGCTGGTCGTACGGAGACGGAAAGGCCGATCTGACGATCGCGCCCCTCTCCCCCACCGATGAGGCCGAAGCTCGCCTAGGTGATCTGATGCTCGTCGACCTACGTCAGTGGATGACGACCAGGCTGCGCGGCCGGGACAAGAGCCCGGGCGTCGTCTTCGTCGACGAGTTCGCGCAGCTGGTCACCGAAGACAGCGACCCCGGCGACACGGCCGGGACGCTGTTTGAGACGGCGCGATCCGCAGGACTTGGCCTGTGGCTCGCCGTGCAGTCTGTCGCTGGAATCTCCAACGACGAGACGAGGCGCGAGCGCGCCCTGTCGAGCGGCGCGGCGCTCATCCTGGGCCGAAGCAAGGCACCCGAAGATGCCGTGAGCTACGCCGGCACGATCATGCGTCTCGAATCGTCGGGCGCAGCGACCGGGGAAGAGCTGCGCGGTGCACGCGCGCAGCACACCTTCGTGATCCCGCCGCAAGACGTCCGTCTTGCGACGATGGGCGAGTTCTGGCTCATCCAGGGCGGATCACTGATCCGCGGCCGCGCGCTGCCGCCACAGAAGGCCGGCGCAACCGCACCGGCCGCCGTCGACGAGCTGCAGCGCGTCGACGAGGTGACCGCAACGGGAACAGAACTCGAGGAACCCCCAGTTCTGACGGTTGGCAACGTCGGTGAAGAGCGGGAGACTGACGACCATCGAGCCGACGACTAGCGCTCCGCCCCCAATGTGCACAGCCCAGCTATCGCGGGGCTGACCTGCACACAGTGGGGACGGGGACGCAGCCCGCGTCACAAAAAGGTGGGCAAGATCCCGGGCACTTTTTTCCAGCTGGCGGCCCACGCCCCACTCGGTGCCGGTTTCTTGGCTAATGACGACAGGGTGGATTTCAGAGGGGGGAGCGTCTCGCAGCCCGTGGCGATTCCAGCCGCGCGAGCAGCGTACGCGCTCCCCCACTCCCCCACGTTTCGAGGATGCGCAGCATACCCAGCCGCCCGAGTTGACAAGCAAGGGGAACCCACAGCCCTACCGCCGTTGACGATGCTCCAGCCGTCACCTTCGAGAATCCACACTAAAAGGCAAGTCCCCCCTTGACGCGCATGGCAAGGGGGGACTAGACTTTAGGTATGAACAAGGCAGAGAAGGCACAGGCAGACGGAATCGTCGTCGTGTTCAGCCCCGAGGAATCATGCGTTCAGTGCAACGCGACCTATCGGGCGCTCGACGCTAAGGGCATCAAGTACCGCACGATCACCGTTCCCGAGGATGATGACGAGACGCGCGGGATGCTCCGCGAACTCGGGTTCATGCGGTTCCCCATCGTGTGGGCTCCGCGCGTCGGATACTGGGCGGGATTCCGCCCCGACAAGATCGGCGGCATTCACCGTGACGTGTCGCAGAGCTACAGGGACGGCATGTTCTGGACCCGTTGCAGCTGCGGCGATGAGTTCGCAGGGAGCGACCCCGACGACGCCGACGCAGCCGCGTATGAGCACTGTTTCCCCGAGGGGGTCGCGCGATGAGCGGGGCAACCGTCACCGCTCCCCTCGTCGCAGCGATCGAGGCCGCCTGGACGGCCATTCAGACCACACACGAGGACGTGCCCGAGGTTGTGTCGTGACCATCGGCAGCGGGAGTAGCGCAAAGGGGCTCAGGCTCGGCCACTTCGCCGCTGACAGGTGGGTGCGTGGAGAGGATGCCGTGCACGAGCTTTTCGTGGGCGGTGAAGGGCTCTCCCGAGGCGGTGCAGACGTCATGGGTACTCTGCTCCACGAGGCGGCGCATGCGGCCGCACAGGCGCGCGGCGTCCAAGACACGAGCCGTCAGGGCCGCTACCACAATCAGAAATTCAAGGAGATTGCCGAGAGCTTCGGACTCGCGATCGAGCATGACGCGAAGATCGGATGGAGCGTTACGGCGCTCCCCGCGGGCGCGGCAGCCCACTACGCCGCCACGATCAGCAGTCTTGACGCTGCGATCACCGCGCACCGCCGCGCAGAGCTTCACGGAGCAGAGGGCGGCCGCAAGAGCAACAACAACGGCGCTGCGGCCGTGTGCAGCTGCGGCCGTAAGATCAGGGCGTCCCTCGCGGTGCTCGACGCTGGCCCCATCGTGTGCGGCCTCTGCGGCGACGAGTTCACCGCCGAAGACTGAAAGGCAATCCCCCCCTTGACATTGACGGCAAGGGGGGACTAGACTAGAGTTATGAAAGCACAGAAGACGCGGGACGTCCTCAAGTACCTGAAAGGGCTCGGCTGGGTCTACCTCCGGGACGGCCAGGGAAGCCACGAGCTTTGGGGATTGCCCGATGAATCTGTGAAGGCGTCGATCCCGACCGGACACCGCGAGGTCTCCCCCGGGGTGCTGCGCCAGATCCAGAATGCAGGAGTCGAGTTGCCGCGTGAGTGGCGATGAGGAAGGAGGCGCGATGAGCGCACGAACGTTCGAGGTCACCGTCGAGCGCGAGGGCACCTGGTGGGTGTTCGAGATTCCCGAACTCGGCACCGGCGGCCAGGCGCGCAACCTTGCAGAAGTCGACTACGAGGCTCAGGGCGTCGCCGCGATGTGGCTCAATGTCTCCCCCGAGACGGTCGCCGTCAACGTCACCGTGAAGGGCCCAGAGCACGCCCTCAGCGAGTGGGCGGCGGCTGAGCGCGACGAGCAGGAAGCGCGAATCGCACAGGCGCGAGCTGCCGAGCGTCGCCGCTCTGTCGTGCGCGAACTCCGCGGGCAGCTCAGCGCCCCCGACGTGGGCCGCGTGCTTGGGATCAGCAAGCAGCGCGTCTATCAGATTGAGAAGACCGCCGACGAGGGCAAGAAGGTCGCCGGCCAGAAGGTCGCCGGCCAGAAGGTCGCTTCGTAATCTCAACCGCGTAGCCAGCTATCTAGATAGCTGGCTGTCGTTTCATAAATCTAGCTAGGTAGATATCCATATAGCTGTCTAGGTAACGAGATACCTAGACAGGTAGATAGGCAGGTAGATAGAATGAGCACCATGCAGACCCTGATGGTTTACAGCGAGGCGGGCGGCGTCAAGAAGACGACGACCGCGGTAAGCGTGGCGATGATCGCCGCCGAGGGCCACGAGGGGAGAGCAGCAGACCCAGATAAGGGGCTGTTCGCGATCGCACCCGTCGAGCCCCGTCGCGTCGTGCTCATCGACCTCGACCCCCGAGCTGCAACCACGAAGTGGACACGTACCGAGCCCGCCGAAGCGTGGCAGCACGTCGGCGCGATTCTGGGGGAGAAGGACGACGCCACAGGCTGGGCCGAAGACCTCGCCGTACAGAGCGGCTGGAACGCGAATCTTCGCGTGATCCCCGCAGCTCGCGACCTCAGCAACCGCGAGAGCGAGCGCGACGACTACGCGGAGTTGCGACTCAAGCAGGCGCTATCAGGACTCGAGGCGGATCTTGTTGTCATCGACTGTGCGAACCGCCAGGGCGGCCCGCTGACCCTCTCGGCGCTGCACGCCTCCGAGGCGGTGCTGTATGCCGCCACGGCGAGCGATTCGGGCGTGGACGGTGTCACAGGCGCGCAGCGCACCGTAGAGGCCTACAGGCGGCATATGGCCGCTCTGGGGGCAGCATCCGGTATCGAGGAAGCAGGAGTGGCCGTCACCCGAGACGGAACAGGCTTCCTGAGCTTCAGCGAGACAGATGCGATCGAGCAGATTCGCGAGCTGGCACCCGTCATCGAGCCGATCGTGCCGCACCTGTCGATCGTTCCCGAAGTCCGTATGGCGGGGGAGTGGTACGGCGGATATCGCAAGGGCCAGGCGGTGCGAGACGCGTACGCCGCAATCGTGGGAAAGGTGATCCGATGAGCATGCAAGACCGACCCGAGCGACCGGCACGAACGAAGCCCCGCCCGCCCGCAGATGCCGGCGTTGATCCCATCGACTACCGGCCCGCAGCGCCGGCCCCGTCGACGACCACAGCCCCGAGCGCGCCTGACGAGGGCAAGGGCGCGCAGCCGCCCGCGGCAGCACCGAAGGTGGAAGCGCCGGCAGCAGCAGCCCCGGCCGCCGTCGTTCCCGAGCTGGATATCACCGTGCAGAGCGGCATCCGCTGGTCACCCGACACGGAGAACACGATCAGGGCAGCGAAAGCCCGCACAGGCAAGACGCGCAGGGCGCTCGTCGAAGAAGCAATCGCCCAGGTGTGGGGGAGTTGACACGTACGTGTCAACCACGGCGCCAGGAGGACAACACAAGGGCGGGGCAGCCACGGCAGCCCCGCCCTTTCGTGTGTCTCAGCGCAGAACCCAGCTGACGAACGCCAGCAGCTCGGTTGTCACCTTCTCGCGCTGCGCGACGTAGACCGGGTGCCGTCCGGAGCGTTCGGATTCCTCCAAGCTGCCGACCACGTAGCCGAGCGCTTCCAGCTCGCGCAGTGCGTCGATCGTCGTGCTCACGGATAGGCCGGTAGCAGCGGAGATGCGCGCCCGCGTCGCCGGCCCCTCGCTGAGCAGGAACCGCAAGCAGCTCAGTCGCGATTCGTTCTGCACCGCCCGATGCGCCGCCGCAGGCTCGCCCGTAAGACCGGGGATCAGGGGGCGACGGGGCATGCGCTCCATTCTGCCAGCCGTGCTGTCATCACTGTCACTCATCACTAAGCTCTTCCCAGCTTACGGATTATTCGTTAGGCTGATTGTACGGCAGCCAGCCAGGCGGCCGATCCGGACTGTCATAGGTTCGGGTTATCATGTTGAAAAACGCAGGGGGTGCGCATGGCTGAGAACGCCAACGGATCCGCGGGATTCCGCGGGGCTGAAAGAGTCCAGGGATACAGCGAAGCGATCGGAGCGGAGGATGCCGATACTTCGGTATCTCGCCCCGCTGCCGAAACGGAACTTGTCCCCCAAATGGGGGACAACGCGAATAACGCGCAAGTCCCATCATCCGAGCAGTTGCTCGCACGACTGAGTGGCGGGGGAGAGGACGAAGAACTCGCCATGATCGTCCGCGGCTCGCAGGCTGCGGAGCGTGAAGAGGACGCCGCCGCACCAGCTGCCGGCCCCGGCGATCTGCGGTTGCGTAACCGTGAGCGGCCGGCCGATGTGCCGTCGCTCGGCTGGAACAAGTTCCTTCGGACTCTGGGCCTCAAGCCCAAGCCGAATGCCGCTGAGCTGGCGGCATCCGATCTGGGCCGTGCGCGGTCGCTGATCCGGCTTTCGACATGGCCGCGTAGCGTCGGCATCCTGGTCGCGAATCCGAAAGGCGGCGTCGGTAAGACCCCGCTTTCCCTTCTGACGGCGGGCGTGCTCGCGAACATCCGCGGAGGCGGGACGATCGTTCTCGAAGTCTCGGACGATCCCGGCGCGCTCGCAGTGCGAGCCGAGGGGCCGGCCGTTGCCGGCGTCGCGGAGCTGCTGCGGGACATGGACGAGATTCGAGGGGCCGGCCAGCTCGCCGGCTACGTCGCGCAGCAGACGTCATACGCGGCCGTCATCGGCACGGCAGGCGATCGCGAAGCACTGTCGGGGGAGGACGTGAAGCGCATGGCAGCGCTCACGGATACGTACTACCCGGTGCGTGTGATGGACTCCGGTAACCAGCCGTCAAGCGATGCCTTCCACGGCGCGCTAGAGGTCACCGACGTTCTCGTGATCCCTGTGCTCGACGCGCTGCCCGAGCTCAACGGGGCGATGCAGCTGCTTCGTCACCTGCACAAGCTCGGCGGCCGCGCGGCCGACCTTGCCCGGTCGGCAATCATCGTGCGGATGCACGACGGCCGTACCGAGGATCCCGAGGTTCGTTCGTACGCCGATCAGCTCGTGGAAACAGCCGGCGTCGGAGCCGTCGTGCATGTGCCGTTCGATCCGCACATCGCGCAGAGGACCACGCTCAGCTTCGGCCAGCTCAAGCCGGCCACTACAGCCGCGATTACCCAGCTCACCGCGGTGATCGTCTCCCAGCTCAACGCAGCACTCCGAAAGGCAGAATGACCATGAACAACCCGATTGACGGGATCATCCCGGACTTCACCATCTTCGGTGCCGAGTTCACCAACATCTGGCAGAAGCTTTTCGCCGGCCTATGGGGCCTCGCGATCATCGCTGCAATCGTCTTCCTCATCATGGGCCTGTTCAAGCTCGGATCGAGCGGCGAGACGAACCCGCAGGGCGTCGCGGAGGCCAAGAAGCAGATCATCCGTTCCGCCGTCGCTCTCGGCGGCCTGGTGGCTCTCGGCGTCATCGTCGGCGCGGTTATCGCGATCGCATCATGAGCACGCAGCCCGCCGCCCGCCGCCGCTGGCCCTGGTACATCTTGGGCGCAGTGGTCTTCGTGATCGTGGCCGTCGTCGGGCTCGTGTTCTTCACCACGCGCGGCGGCAGCCCCGAGGCCACGCCGCGCCCCACAGCCCCGGCGACGCCCTCCACGTCGGCACCCCCTGCCGTGGAGGGTGTCGACGGTTGTCTAGCCGGCGACGCACGGGCACCACAGACCGTGCTCGACGCTCAGGAGCAGGCACCGCAGACGCCAGAGGGCGCGGTGTCATTCGTCGCCACGTTCTCGCGCTGGGCCGCTCAGAAGCCTGTGGTGCCGGCCGATGAGGTCGCGCAGCTCGACGGCGTGGTGACAACGCTTCCTGACCTTGCCGGCGACGTCGCATCGGCAGATGAGTTCGAAGCCGCTCAGTTCCGCGTTACGACGCTGAACGGGTACTACCGGATCGAGAGCGTCAGTGACACGCGCGTTGTCGTGACGCTGATGCTCCCTCTCGTGATTAACGAGGCCGTCGATCCGACGCTGCGCTACATGCCGTCTGTCGCGGTCGAGTGGACTGACCGCGGATGGGTCATCGTCGAGAACGTCGACACCCCGGATAAGACGTCACTTGGCACAACGGGTGTGGCGTTCACAGGAGGGTGCTGACCCATGCGTTCTCTGAACATCATCGACGACATCGGGAACCTTCCCGATGTGATCGGCGGTGTCGTCAACTTCTGGTCCGACCCGTGGGGCAACATGTACGCTGCCGGCCGCGAGGCCGTCATGAGTCTTGCCGGCACGGTCATTCCCGCGATCACCGAATCGACGCTGCCCGACCTCACGCTGCCGAGCTTCCTCAGCGCATACGCGGTGTCGTTCGCGCTGTCGATCCTGGTTGCGATTCTGCTGCTGGTGGGCCAGTTCGTCCGCACCGCCAGGGGTCGGATGAGCGGCGAAGAGCTGTTCGAGTCCGTCGCCATGTACTTCCCCGGATTCCTCGTCGGCATCAGCTTCGGCCCCGCGATCGGCGTTATGTTCGTCGAGCTGATCCGGGCGCTCTCGCGCAGCATCATCGAGTGGACATATGGCGGCACCGTCCTCGAAATGGTCGACACCTTCGGCAAGGTGGCACTTGAAGACCCGTCTCTGATCGCGGGAGGCGCGTACATCGGGTTCCTGATCATCTGGGCTATGGCGATCGGTCTGCTGATCGTCGTGTGTCTGTTCGTCTTCCAGCTCGTCATCCTCTACTTCTCGGGCGTGCTCATCCCGCTTGCCGTGGTCTACATCGTCGACCAGCAACGCCGTAGCGGCGGCATGGCCGCGGTGAAGATCTGGATCGGGCTGCTGCTCATCCACCCGACGCTGTTTTTCATGCTCGGGTTCGCTTTCCGTCTCACCATCGACTCGATCGGGCAATGGGGCGACGACGGCTTCAAGAACCTGGTCATGCTGCTCGTGGCGATGATCGCAATCTTCCTGGCCGAAATCGCCCCATTCGTTCTCGTTTCGTGGGCCACCAAACATCTAGCCGGCCAATCGTCGTCCGGCAGCGCATCCCCCTCAATGCCGATCGGGGCGCAATCCCTTGCGTCGGCACGCAACAGCGGCGGCTCGACCGTCGCCCCGCGCTCGACCCAAGCCGTTCGAGCGAACGCCACGCCGGCCAACGCCCAAGGGGCGACGGCGAGTATCGGGGCAAAGGGCGTATCGGGCGGCGGCGCAGCTGCCGGCCGCGGTGCAGCCCAAGCAGGTACAGCAACCGCAGGCCGCGGTGCAGCTGCAACCGCCAGTAAGGCAGCTGGGCCAGCCGTCGCCGCAGGCGCGGTCGCCCTCCAGGGCGCGAACACCGTGGGCCGCAAGGTCAACGAAACTGCGCACACTCCGGTGGGAGCCCCGCCGACGCTTGGAAAGGATCGCCCCGAATGAATGAGCAGGAACAGGCTGAGCAGCAGCGCGGCGTCTTTATCCTCGGGGGAGAGGGCAGCCACCGCGGATTCTGGGGAGAGAAGGCGAAGGGCCGCGGATGGGGCGTCGTCATCATCCTCGTCATTGCTTTCATCTTCGTGCCGTCCTTCGGCTGGCCGCCGATCGTCCTAGGCGTCCTCGCCGCAGGCGTGCTCGTGCTGATCACCAGCGCCACGCACAACGGATCGATTCTCGAGCGACGGGTGCGGCGGAAGCGTCACCGCGAGTCTGTGAAGACCCGCAGCGGCGACTACCACCCGTACGACCAGCAGCGCGTCACGATGCTCACGGCCGCACTGGAACAGACGGCGAAGACCAAGGACAAAGCCGAGCGTGCGGCGCGGGTCGAGTGGGCCCGCGAACTGGCCGCTATGCGGGCAACCCCGGACGGTGCAGACGGCATGGGCTGGCTGCAATCAGCTCGGGGAATCCCGGGTATCGCCTGGCACGGCCCCGTAGGCGAAGACCCGTACCTCTCGGTCGCATTCGCGGTCAGCGGTCAGCTGCGCGGGATGGAATCGCCAGACTCCACCCTCCGCAAAGCGGAGGGATTCGGCGCACTGCTCGCCGGCCGTGCGGCGCCGGGTTCGCTGCTGCGCTTCGTCCAGCCGGTGACCCGCATTCTGCCCGCCGACACGGCGCTGCAGGAATGGTGGGTCATGACCAACATCGACGATGAAGCGCCCGAGTGGGCCAAGAAGTCATACGAGGAAGTGCTGATGCTGTCGGGCACCGGGGCGATGGTGCAGCGCCACTACGTGGTCGCGAGCTGGCCCCTCAATGCCCGCTTTGCCGAGAAGGCACGCAAGTTCGGAGAGGGCCGCGACGGCTGGCGGCGGCTCATGGCCGCCGAGATTGAGTCCGCGCAGCGTGGTCTGCACGACGCCTACTTCGGTGAAGCCGTGGCACTTACGGCACGTGGCACCACGGCGGTGATCCGGCACATGCAGAACCCCAGCCGACCGCTCGACCTGGTACGCGACCTCGCACCGACCGACCTCGGAGAGCGCGCCCGCGGGGGCGAGTTCTCCGCACACGTCGTCGAGGGCATCGACCCTGAGACGGGCGCACCGGTCGAGTGGTGGCACCGCACCGCGGCGATCCGCGCCGATCACCTTTCCGTGGCGCAGCGCACCCCGCTGTGGCTGCTGCCGCTGCTCACCGGAAGCAAGCTCGATGTGATCCGCACCGTGAGCTTCCACATCGAGCTGATCCCGGCATCCGAGGCTCGGCGCGCAGCTCGCAAAGACCTGGTGGCCGACATGGCTACTGAGCACGCGCAGACCGCAGGCGGGCGCATTCCGCTCGACGAGGGCAGCGTGCGCGTTCTCGCGGCGCAGCGTCGCCGTAACGACCTCGCAGAAGGCGGCGGCCACCACGGCACCAACTGGATCGGGTACGTCACGATCACGTCGGACAGCAAAGAGCAGCTGGCCTTGGACAGCCGCGAGCTGGAAGAGCTGTGCGACACCGACGCCGGCATTCACCGGCTCGAATGGCTCGACAGCTACCAGTCCGCAGCGAGCGGGCTCACCTGGCCGATCGGTCGCGGAATCAAGCCCGACGAGCCCACATGGGCTGCGCGCACCATGCGCATGCTCGCAGGCAAGGGAGAGAAGGAGGCGATCTCGTGAGCGACACCACAGCATCCGGGCGGCGCTCACGTCGACAGGCACAGGCCGTCGACGTCGAGGAAACGCAGCCCGTCGAGAACGTAGCCGGCGAAATCTCGCCGTACGAACTGCCAGGGCCAGCACGGCGCACGAACGTACGAAAAGCACGGCGCGGCTACTACGCCCCGAAACTGCCCGGAGCGCCGTCGACGACACGACAGGCCACCGTTCTGAACACCGCTCTCATCGGCCCCTCCACGGGCACGCAGGGCGTTGCGAACGGTCGCGACGTCCTGTCGCACAACCTGGTCACACACGACCCGGTGACCGCCTACAACTCAGTGCCGAGGCTGATTTCCTCCCCCAACACGGTTGTGGTTGGGGGAGTGGGTGGCGGTAAGTCGAGCTTCGTCAAAACGGTCTGCGTGATCCGGCCTCTCGTGATCCGCTACCGTCGCGCCGTCATCTTCGACAAGAAGAACCGCGGCGGCGAGGGTGAGTACGCCGAGCTGGTGCGCGAGTGGGGACAGGGCGAACCGATCCGGTTCACCCAGGACGGTTCAGGCTCCCGCCTGAATCTGCTCGATCCGCTCATCGTGAGCCAGATCGGGGACGCCGGCACCTACCGTCTGCTGCACGCGATCATCCGTATTGCCCGTGACGGGGCGCAGCTCGACGTCTGGGATGAGAAGGCAGCTCGCGCAGCCCTGTCCAAGACGCTCGCGACGTTTGACGCCGGCCGCATCGCCACACTGGGCGATATCCTCCCGTGGCTCGGCCGCGTCGACGCAGGCGACGACGACATGTCGCCAGCCTCCCGCGATCGGCTGCACCAGGCCGGCCTCGGCATCCGCTTCACTCTCGAAGGACTGTTGGACGAGTACGGCGGGCTGCTTGACGGCGAGACGAGCAAGGGCGTCGACCTGACAGGCAAGCTCACATCGTTCGATATCTCGCAGCTGCCCGCCGAAGGGCCGTCATCGAACGTCATCCGCGCGATCGGTAACCAGTGGATGCTGGGCCGACTGCGCAGCGATCCGGGCTGGCAGACGACATGCATCAACGAGGAAGGCTGGGACATGGTCGAGGGACCGGCCGCCCACCTTCTGAAATCGAATCAGAAGCTCTCGCGCGGGCTCGGGCTGAACAACGTCTTCGTGTTCCACAAGGGAACCGATATCCCGAAGGACTCACCCGGACAGACCGTGATCAGTGAAGCGCAGTCGATCTACGTTTTCCGGCAGGACCGGAAAGACGACGCCGATTGGGCCGTGCGCACGTTCGGTTTCGATCCCAGCACCGCTGAGGTCTTGCAGACGCTCCAGCCCGGTCACTTCGTCTTCAAGTACGGATCTGTGCCCGAGACGCACGTGCAGCACGTCCGATCTGACATCGAGGTCACCCTGACCGACACCGACGAGGGGATGCGCGGCGACGCCCGCAAGGTGCAGTAATGAAGTCGTTCGGCCTGGCGGTGCTCGGCGGCATCCTTGCCGTCGCTCTCGGCGTGACCTTCCTGTTGGCATCGGTGCAGCGCAGCGACGCATCGACATGCCTCGCGGACCCGTCGAACTACCC
>NZ_JXQX01000027.1:0-84773 GCF_000834175.1 Microbacterium sp. MEJ108Y
AAGTCGGTGGTCGCCTCGTCGTCGGCGGCGTCGGCCTCGTCGTCCATGAGGTCTTCGTCGGCGTCGGTGCGCTCGCGGAGCGCGATGTCGGCCTCGTCGTCCTCGACGGTGTCGGCCTGGCCCAGCTGCCACGAGCGGTAGATGAGCGCGAGCAGGAAGGCCGAGACGGCGAAGGTGATGACGATGGCCGTCAGGGTGAGCGCCTGCGGCAGCGGGTCGCTGACCTCCCCCTCAGCGCCGTAGAACGGTGCGCTCCCCGGCACGCCCATCACGATGAGCAGCAGCAGGTTCGTGGCGTTGCCGAGCAGCAGGAAGCCGATCAGCACGCGGGTGAGGCTGCGCTCGAGCATCGCGTAGACGCCGCAGGCGAACAGCACGGCCATGATCACGATCAGGGTCAGTGAGACATCCATCAGCGGGTCACCCCCCGCTCGCGGAACTCCTGTGCCTGGCGGTCGACCTCGGCACCGAGGCTGCGCAGCACGTCGAGCACGAGTCCGATCACGACGAGGTACACGCCGACGTCGAAGATCGTCGAGGTGACGAACTCCATGTGGCCGATGCCGGGGATCTCCCATTCCCAGAAGTTGCTGGTGAGCGGGGCGAGGCCGAAGAACAGCGGCACCACGGCAGTGCCGACCGCGAGGATCAGACCGGCGCCGAGCAGTCGACCGGCATCCGTGGGCGCGGCCGCGCCGAGCTCCCAGCGTCCGCCGGCGACGTAGCGCATGACGAGTGCCATGCCAGCGACGAGTCCGCCCGCGAAGCCGCCGCCCGGAAGGTTGTGGCCGGAGAAGAGCAGGAAGATCGACACGACGATGATCGTGTGGAAGAGGATGCGGACGATCACCTCGAGCAGGATCGACCGGTTCTCCGGGTTCATCTTCGGTCCGCCGACGAGCCAGGCGCGGGGGCTGCTCTCGTTCTCGTCGGTCTGGAAGCGCACGCCCTCGGTCGTCTCGACCAGGGGACGGCTGAGGGTTCGACGGCGCCGCGCCTTGGGCAGCGTCTTGGTCGCCGACAGCATGTCGGCCCGGTGAGTGACGAACACGAGCGAGGCGACGCCGGTGGCGGCCAGCACGAGCACCGAGAGCTCGCCCATCGTGTCCCAGCCACGCAGGTCGACCAGCGCGACGTTGACGACGTTCTTGCCGTGACCGATCTCGTACGCGAGCTTCGGGAAGGCCGCCGAGATCGGGTCCGCGATACGCGACTGGGTCGCCACGACCGCGACGAGGGCCATGGTGAGTCCGACTCCGACACCCAGCAGCGCCCGCGGAATGCGACCGACGGAGGCGTTGTGCTCGCCCATTCGCGCAGGCAGGCGACGCAGCACGAGCGCGAAGGTGACCATCGTCACGGTCTCGACGAGGATCTGCGTCAGCGCCAGGTCGGGGGCGCCGCTGGTCGCGAACAGCACGACCATGCCGAGACCCGTGATCGAGACGAGCACGACCCCGGTGTACCTCTTCTGCGCCCGCACGGCCATGACGCCGGCGGCGGCCATCATCGGCGCGACCACCAGCTGCGCGGGGGTGTGCCAGGCCGAGAGCTGGAAGCGGTCGATGTCGCTGGCGACGAGAGCCGTGATCTCGGCGGCGACGAAGACCACGAAGATCGTGCCGACGTAGACCGGAAGCGAGCCTCGCTGGGTGAGGGTCGTGCTCAGCACCGAGAGCCGGTCGACGCCGCGCATGACCAGGTAGTAGACGTCTGCCGCGGTGAAGCGGATCAGCCGTGCCTTGCGATCCCACCCCGTGCGCAGGGTCAGGAGGAACACCGCGGCGCCGAGCAGGATCGACAGGATCGAGATGCCGAGAGCGGGCTCGAGACCGTGCCAGAGGGCGAGGTGCCCTGGTCCCTCGGCGGCGACGCCCTCGGCGTCGAGGCCGGGCGTGGCCGTGAGGGCGTATCCCTGGAGCGCGACGTCGAGAGCAGGGGCTCCGATGCCGGTGGCCAGCGTGAAGCCGGCGAGGATGATCGGCGCCGAGAGGAATCCGACGGGCGGGTCCGGCCACGCGGTGTCGGGAAGACGATCGCCTGCTGCGTCGCGCTTGGTCCAGAACGCGCCCCAGAGGAAGCGGATGCCATATGCCGCAGTGAGAATGGATCCGACGCTGACGCCGATGATGGCGACGAGTCCCCATGGCGATCCGTGCAGCGCGTCGTCGAGGAGGGCTGTGAGGGTGGACTCCTTCGCGACGAATCCGAGGGTCGGCGCGATGCCGGCCATCGAGGCGATGGAGATGAATGCCGCAGTCGCCATGACCGGCGCCTGCCGGCCCACACCGCTCAGCTCGGTGATGTCACGCGTCGACAGCTGGCGGTCGATCACACCGACGATCAGGAACAGCGCCGACTTGAACAGCGCGTGCGCGATCACGAGTGCAAGGCCCGCCAGCGCGCTCGCCTGCGTGCCGTAGCCGATCACGATCGAGAAGAACCCGAGCTGGCTGACGGTTCCGAAGGCGAGGATGCGCTTGAGGTCGGTCTCTCGCAGCGCCTGGATGCCGCCGAGCAGCATCGTCACGATCCCCAGCGAGATGATGATCGGCCGCCAGGGTCCGGTGAACGCGAAGATCGGAGCGAAGCGCGCGATCAGGTAGATGCCCGCCTTCACCATCGCCGCAGCGTGCAGGTAGGCGCTCACGGGGGTGGGCGCGGCCATCGCGCCGGGGAGCCAGAAGTGGAACGGGAAGATCGCGGACTTGCTGATGGCACCGACGAGCAGCATCACCACGGCGGCATCGACGATCGCCCCGGTGGGAGCGATCTCGAGGATCTCGCGGATGCTCGAGGTGCGGGCATCGACGACCAGCAGCACGACTCCGACGAACATCACGAGTCCGCCGAGGGTGGTGACCAGGAGCGCCTGGAGAGCAGCTCGTCGGCTGGCCGCACGCCGACGGTAGTGGCCGATGAGGAGGTACGAGAGGATGCTCGTCACCTCCCAGAACATGACGAGCATGACCAGGTCGTCGGTCAGGACGAGGCCGTACATCGCACCCGCGAATCCGAGCAGGACACCGGCGAACTGGCCGATCCCCGCGGAGTCGTCGTGGAAGTACCAGCGGCAGTACAGCAGCACGAGCGCGCCGACACCCGTGACGATGAGGGTCAGCACCCAGCCGAGCACATCCATGTTCATCGACAGGTTCAACCCGAGCTGCGGAATCCACGCGACCGAGACGAAGGGCGTCGGGCCGTCGAGCACCTGGGGGGTGAGCACCAGTGCGTGGATGAATGCCGCGGCGGGAATGAGAGCCGCGATGGCGAATGCCTGGGATCCCAGCCAGCGCACCAGAACGGGCATCAGGATCGACCCGAGAAGGAACACGGCGAGGAGCGTCAGCATATATGCGGCTCCTCAAAGCTCGTCGGCCGGGGGTGCGGCGCAGGCGGGCGGGCGGGTGTCGATATCGAGTTTACCTTGATTCTTCGCTGTTCCGGGTCGATCATGTCGGCGTCGGACCGCGCAAATGGCCGGTATTGCCCGGGATTTCGGGCACTTTGCGCGATGTCGATCGCGAAATCAGATCATTCGGATGCGTTCTCGGCCCGTCGAGCGATCGCGGGGCCGAGCCTGTCGTACGACTTCGCGATGTGGGTGCGCATCGCCTCTGCTGCGGCCTCGGGATCGCGTCGGCGAAGCGCCGCCAGGATGCTCTCGTGCTCGCTGAGGGTGTCGTCTTCGAAGTCGTGACGGAAGTTCAGGCGGTAGAGGTGCATGTGCGACCGCAGCCGCACGATGGCCTCCGAGAGCAGCGGGCTCTGCGCCTGCTCGGCGATCAGGTGATGGAAATGCAGGTCCTCGTCGATGAACCGGCGGTAGTTGCGGAAGCTCTCCTCCGCGTCGGGCGCCGACGCTGCACGCATCTGAACGACGGACTCCGCGAGCTCGCTCTCGATGTCGGCGTCGAGATGGGTCGATGCGCGACGCGCGGCCTCGGGCTCGAGCAGTTCGCGCATGTCGTACAGGTCACGGAGCCCCGCAGCGTCGAGCAGAGGAGCCGCGACGTAGCCCTTGAGTGCGCGCTTCGCGACGAGCCCCTCGGCCTCGAGGCGTGTGAGCGCCTCGCGCACCGGAGTGGGCGACACGTCGAGATCGCGAGCGACCGCGTCGATGTTCACGCGGGCGCCGGGCTCGATCACGCGGTCCATGAGAAGGCCGAGCACGGCGTCGTACACATCGTCGACGAGGGCGCGCCGCGCCGGGAGCGGCCGCGGTCCGCGTGCTTCGTCGTCGCCGAACATGAGTCTCATCGTACGGGGTGCCTTTCTCGGCTGATCAGCCCGTGTTCTCGAAGCTCGTCCCACACCTCGGCGGCGACCGGGCGCGCGACGAGGCGGCTGTTCCTCGAGACCTGCTCGGCGCTCGCGCCGCCCATCACCACCGCCGCCACCGCAGGGTGGGTCAGCGGGTACTGTGCGGCGAGCTCGGGAAGCGAGCTGCCGTGGCGCCGGGCGATGCGCGCGATCGATCGGGCTCGCTCGACGACCGGGAGCTCGGCGGGCCCGTAGTCGAAGAGCGCATCCTGCGCGGGCGCATCCGTCGCGAGGATGCCCGAGTTGAAGACCGCCGCGGCGAGCACCGTCACGTCGTGCTCGTGTGCGAGCGGGAGCAGGTCATCGGCGGCCGACTGGTCGAGGAGGGTCCAGCGCCCGGCGACCATCATCACGTCGGCGTCGGTCTCGCGCACGAACCGCGCGAGCATCGCGCTCTGGTTCATCCCCGCCCCGAACGAGGTGATGACCCCCTGATCGCGCAGCTCGCTGAGCGCGGGGAACGCACCCTCGAGGGCTTCGCGCTCGTGCGCGTCGGGGTCGTGCACCAGTGCGATGTCGATGCGATCGAGACCGAGCCGTTCGAGTGACTGCTCGATCGAGCGCAGCACGCCGTCTCGCGAGTAGTCCTGCACGCGGCGATGGTCGGCGGGTACGTCGAACAGGTTGTCGACGTCGGTGCGACCGGCGGCATCCTGCGGCACGAGCAGGCGCCCGACCTTGGTCGAGACGATGTACTCGTCGCGCGGCAGCTGCCGCAGACTGTCGCCGAGTCGTCGTTCGGCGAGACCGAGCCCGTAGTGCGGAGCCACGTCGAAATACCGGATGCCTCCTGCCCACGCCGCAGGCACGATGCCCGGCCACTCGTCATCGCCCAGCGCCTGATAGAGGTTGCCGAGCGCCGCGGCGCCGTACCCGACGGGTGGAGCGGCGAGCCCGCCGCGTCCGATCGCGACCGACTGCGCGACCGGCTGCGCGACTCCGGAGACGACACTGCTCATGCGACGACCAGGCGCCCGAGCGCGTCGTCGTTCCAGGAGATCCCGAGCCCTGCCTCGTTCGGCGCCCAGGCCCGCCCGTTCTCGATGCGCAGCTCGCCCCTCGTCACGGCACGCAGCTGCGGGATGTGCTCGAGATACAGCGCATTGGGGATCGCGCACACGAGCGAGACGTGCAGCTCCATGAGGAAGTGCGGCGCCACGGGGGCGTTGAACGACTCGGCGAGGTGCGCGATCTTCAGCCACGGCGTGATGCCGCCCACCCGCGCCACGTCGGCCTGGACGATCGACGCACCGCCGCGCTGCAGATGCTCGCGGAAGTGCCCGAGCGAGTACATGCTCTCGCCGACCGCGATGGGCACCGATGTCGAGCGGGCGAGCTGCCGGTGACCCTCGATGTCCTCGGCCGGCAGGGGCTCCTCGAACCAGAAGACGTCGACCTCTTCGAAGAGACGGGCGCGCCTGATCGCCTCCGCCACCGAGAACGACTGGTTCGCATCGACCATGATGTCCATGCCGGGTCCGACCGCGTCCCGCACGGCCCGCAGTCGCTCCAGGTCCTGGTGGCCCCGCGGCATCCCCACCTTGATCTTGACCCCGCCCATGCCTCGTTCCTTCGCATCGACGGCGTGCGCCACGAGCTCATCGGTGCCGAAGTGCATCCATCCACCCTCGGTGTCGTACACCGGGACGGAGGGCGAGGCGCCGCCGGCGGCGACCCACAGCGGCAGCCCGGATCGCCGCGTCTTCGCATCCCACACGGCGGTGTCGACCGCGGCGAGCGCGAGCGCGGTGATCGGCCCCACGGTGGTCGCGCGGGTGATGCCGAACAGGGCCAGCCATACGGCCTCCGGACGCTCTGCTTCGAGGCCGATCAGCGCCGGCAGCAGTGTCTCGCGCAGCAGGCTGAGCACGGCACCGCCGCCTGTGCCGATCGTGTAGCTGTAGCCGATGCCCTCGGTGCCGTCGGCGGTGCGCAGTCGCACGAGGATCGTCTCCTGCTTCACGAACGTCTGCAGCGCATCCGTCCGCTCCGTCTCGACCGGAAGGTCGCACAGTTGCGCCTCGACGTGCACGATGCGGCTTCCTGCCGTCGCATCCGCCCTGACCTCGAGCAGTCTCGCGGCGGTGTCTTGTGTCGTGTGCATCAGCGTCCTCCGAGTCCGCCCAGGGTGACCCCCTTGATGAGCTGCCGCTGCAGCAGCAGCACCAGGATCAGCGAGGGGATGACGGCCAGCGTCGACGCCGCCATGAGCAGAGCCCACTGCGTGCCGAACTGACCGGTGAACATGCCGAGCCCGAGGGGCACGGTGGCCATGTCCTGTGTGTTGATGATGATCAGCGGCCACAGGTACGAGTTCCAGTAGCCGATGAACGAGAAGACCGCGAGCACGCTCAGCGGCGCGACCAGCTGCGGCAGCAGCACCGACCAGAGAGTGCGCAGGCGCGAGGCTCCGTCGATCAGCGCCGCTTCCTCGTACTCCATCGGGATGGTGAGGAAGAACTGCCGCATGAGGAAGGTGCCGAACGCCGTGAAGGCGAACGGGATGATGAGCGCCGCGAAGCTGTCGTTCCATCCCCAGCTGTTGATCATGATGAACAGGGGCACGACCAGCACCTCCTGAGGCAGCACGAGCGTGAGCACGAACAGCAGGAACAGCTTGTCGCGGTACTTGAAGCGCAGCCGCGAGAACGCGTATGCCGAGAGCACGGCGACGATCACCGACAGTCCGGCGCCGAGGATCGCGACGATCAGGCCGTTGAGGATGAAGCGGCCGAACGGCACGACCGTCCAGGCCTCGACGAAGTTCGCCCAGCGGATCTCCGATCCGAAGATCTGAGGGGTCGCGGTGAACACCTCGTTCTCGGGCTTGAGCGCCGTGAGGAACATCCAGATGAAGGGGAACGCGAAGATCAGCGCCACCACGGCGATGGCTGCGGTGTTCAGCCATTCCTTGAGGGAGTCCCGGCGCTGACGTGCGCGGCGGGGAAGGCTCACGACGTCACTCATAGTTCACCCACCTGCGCTGGCCGACGAACTGCAGGGCGGTGATGAGCATCACGACGAGGAAGAGGATCCACGCGAGGGCGGATGCGTATCCGAGCCGATCGAAGACGAATCCGTTGCGATACAGGTAGAGCACGAACGTGTTGGTGCTCTCGCCCGGCCCGCCCTGCGTGAGGAACAGCGGCTGCACGAACACCTGGAACGCGCCGATCATCGTCATGGTCGAGCAGAAGAACAGCGACGGCGACAGCAGCGGCAGGATGATGAACCGCAGCCGCTGCCAGGCCGAGGTGCCGTCGATGCGGGAGGCCTCGAGCAGCTCCTTCGGGATCGCGCTGAGGCCGGCCGACAGGACGATCACGTTGTAGCCGAACGACTGCCACACCGACATCGCGATCACCGAGGGCAGCGCCCACGCCGAGTCGGACAGCCAGTTGGGGCCGTCGATGCCGACGGTCGCGAGCATCGAGTTGACGAGTCCGTCCTGCGAGAGGAGCAGCCGCCACACGAGCGCGTTCGCCACCATCGGGGTGATCACGGGAAGGAAGAAGATGACCCGCCACGCACCAGCGGCCTTCATGCGAGTGTTCAGCCACAGCGAGATGGTCAGGGCGACGAACAGGTTCAGCGCCGTGTAGACGACCGCGAAGATGAGCGTGTTGCCGAGCACGGTGTAGAAGGTCGGGTCGCGGAACAGCTTGACGTAGTTCTCGAACCCGATGAAGTCGGGGCTGCCGAACAGCTTCCAGTCGAACAGGCTGATGAAGGCCGATCCGAACAGCGGAGTGAGGATGAACAGGACGAACCCGATCAGCCCCGGGGCGAGGAAGGCCACAGCGACCCAGCCGTCGCCGCGCCGATGTCGCAGACGTGGAGCCCGCGGGGCGGGGGCACCGATCGGCACCCCCGCCACGCCGGGCATCACCGAGGAGGCCGTCGCCTCACTCCGGTCGCTCATGATCGCCATCCGCTCAGCCCGCGACCGAGTTCTGGATCGTCTCCATGATCTCCGCAGCCGTCAGCTCACCCCGGTAGCCCTGCACTCCGTACTGGGTCATCAGGGTCTCGACCTGGTTCCAGGTCGAGGTGGTGCGCTGCGGCGTCGCGTCTGCGAGGAGTGCCTCGACGACGTCGGCGGCACCCTCGGTCTTGCCCTCGGCCCAGGCCGGAAGCGCCTCGATGCGAGAGGGGACGATGCCTCGGGCTTCGGCCTGCTTCTCCTGCACCGACACCGAGGTCAGCGCCTCGATCGCGGCGAAGGCCTCATCAGGGCGGTCGCAGTTCGCAGCGATGCCGAATCCCGAGCCTGCGGTCATCGCGGCTGCCGTCCCGCTCGTCGACGGGACGATCGTGACGCCCAGGGTGAAGTCGGCGGCGTCGGCGAAGCTGCCGTACATCCAGGGGCCTTCGATGAGCATCGGCACCTCGCCCGAGGTGAACGCCTGCTGCGACACTTCGGAGCCGTCGGCGGCTTCGGGAGCCTTCGCGACCTGCTCGACCGAGACGAGGTCGAAGAAGCTCTGGATCTGGTCGACGAAATCGGAGTTCGTGAGGTCGAGCTCGCCGTCTTCGGTGACGGCGGGCACGCCGTCGGCGAGCGACCAGGCGTTGGGGATGAAGATGCCCGGCGCGAGCGCGAGCCCCTTCTTCTCTCCGTCGGTGAGCGCCTTGGCGTCCGAGATGAACTGGTCGCGCGTGTACTCGGTGCCGGGCAGCTCGAGCCCTGCCGCCTGGAACGCCTCGACGTTGTAGAAGAGCACGATCGGCTCGGCGTCATAGGGGATCGCGCGGATCGTCCCGTCGACCGTCATGCCGCTGAGCATCGAGGCGTCGATGCTGTCGATGTCGAAACCGCTCTTCTCGATCAGATCGTCGAGAGGCATGAGCAGGTCGCCCAGCTCCTGTGCGCGCGCGGCCTGGGTCGTGAGCAGGCAGGGCGGGTTCGATCCGCTGAGGCGGGTCTTCACCTTGGTCCAGTAGTCCGAGAAGCTCGGGCCCTCGACGGAGATGTCGAGGTCGGGATCCTCGACCTGCGCGCCGTCGATGAAGTCGGCCCACTGCGCCTGGTCGCCCTCGCTGGCGGCCCAGGTGTAGAGCACGAGCGGACCGCCGGATCCGCCGGTGCCTCCGGCGGATGCCCCGGCACAACCGGCGAGGGCGACCACGGTGAGGCCCGCGGCCCCGGTCAGGACGAGACGCTTCGCGCGTCGGGATGAGAGTGCATTCATTCTGTCTGCCTCCTTCATTGGATGCTGATTCGATGCGATGGGTGAGGGGGTGTCGCTCGGGTGGTGCGGTTACTCGGAGAAGTCGATGGCGATGACGTCGATCAGCGCACCGCTGGGTGCGGGTGCCACGATTCGCAGCTCGCCCAGGTCGTCGCCCGCGATGGACGCCTCGTGCACCTCGAAGCTGGCGTCATGCTGCAGCTCGAGATCGTCGGCGAGGCGATGCACTCGGGTGATCGAACGCACCGGCAGCCCGCGCACGATGATCTCCTCGACCGGCAGCGCGGTCAGGTGCAGGTAGAGACGGCCGGCACGGGCGGTGGTCGGGCCGTGGAAGTCGATGCCCACGGTGGGCTCGACGCCGATCACGGCCTCGGCGTGCGACTGCATCCACTCGGCGAACTCCTGCAGACGCTCCTGCTCGACCGCGGGCAGCGTGCCGTCGGGGCCGGGGCCGACGTTCAGCAGCAGGTTGCCTCCGCGGGCGACGACGTCGATCAGGGTGACGAGCAGCGACCGCGCGGACTTCTCGTTGTCGGGCCCCCTGCGCCATGCCCAGTGATCGCCGATCGTCAGGCACAGCTCCCATGGACCGGTCGGCGGGGTGAGCGGGAATCCCTGCTCCGGCGTGCGGTAGTCGCCCTGACCGGGAAGACGATCGTTGATGACGACGTGCGGCTGCAGTTCCTTGATCAGTCGACGCAGGCCGGGAGAGGTCCACTCCACCGCCGAGCGCTCCCAGTCTCCGTCGAACCACAGCAGGTCGATCTGTCCGTAGTTCGTGAGCAGCTCGGTGAGCTGCGCGCGGACGTACTCGAGATAGCGCGACCACTCCTCCGGCGACGAGCGACGATGGCGATCGGTGGCATCCGGGGTGTCGGCGAACTCGGCCAGCCCCGCGGCGGGCCAGTGCTCGAGCTTGTACGGCAGGTCCTCGTCGCGGAACGCCGGGTAGTCGGGGTGGTTCCAGTCGGGAAGGCTGTAGTAGATGCCGACCTTCAGCCCCTCGGCCCGCACGGCGTCGACGAACTCGCGTGTGATGTCGCGGCCGAAGGGGCCGTGCTCGACGCCGAAGTCGGACTGCTCGGTGAAGAACATGTTGTAGCCGGCGTGGTGGCGTGCGGTGAAGACGACATAGGTCGCGCCCGCGTCGCGCACGCGGCGGGCGAGATCGGCGGCGTCCCACTCCGTCGGGTCGAACGTCGGCGCCGTCGCCTGATACTGGGCGACTGTCACCGCATCTTCGACGGCGTCCTCGCCGGGGATGATCGAGCGGCCGACGAGCGGCCAGGAGATCTCGATCCCCTGCTGCGAGGCCTGATCCCAGTGCACGAAGATGCCGAAGCCCGCGCCGCTGAACCACTCACCGCCGGGGATGCGGTCGGTGGGGCGGCGGAATCCTGCGTCAGTCATCGAAGCTCTCCCTTGAGTTCAAGATTTCCTATAGGATACGTGATAGACGAAACGGTTCACAAGGGTGTGATGAAAGGTGTTTTCCGATGGCGATGTTCGAGACCGACCCCGTTCGCCCCGAGGCCTACCGAGAGTTCGAACGGCCCCTGCCCGAGTGGTTCCGCGGTGCGGCGCTCGGGATATTCGTGCACTGGGGCCCCTACTCCGTGCCCGCGTGGGCCGAGCCGACAGGCGAACTCGGGGCAGTGCCGCGAGAGCAGTGGTACGCCCACAATCCCTACGCCGAGTGGTACGCGAACACGATCCGCATCGAAGGCTCCCCCGCACACGCGCATCAGCAGGAGGTGCACGGCGGAGCCCCCTATGACGACTTCCTCGACCAGTGGAAGGCCGAGGCGTTCGACGCCGACGAGGTGCTCGCGGTCGTCGCGGCGACGGGAGCCGGCTACTTCATCCCGACCACCAAGCACCACGACGGGGTCACCCTGTGGGACGCACCGGGCACCGACGGACGCAACACCGTCGCACGCGGGCCTCAGCAGGACCTGATCGGGGCCTTCGCCGAGGCCACCCGCGCCGCGGGACTCCGCTTCGGCGTCTACTACTCGGGCGGGCTCGACTGGCACTTCTCCGACCTTCCGCCGATCGAGCACGACGGCGACCCCGCCCCCGATGACCTCGCCTACGCCGAGTATGCGCACGACCACGTCATCGACCTGATCGACCGATACCGACCTGACATCCTGTGGGGCGACATCCGCTGGCCGGATGCCGGCATCGCACCGGGACCCAAGAGTCTCGCGCACGCATTCGAGACCTTCTACGCGCGAGTGCCAGAGGGCGTCGTGAACGACCGCTGGGGTGAGTCGCACTGGGACTTCCGCACCAGCGAGTACGTGCACGGCACGGCGGTCGAGGTGGGCGAGGCGTGGGAGAACACCCGGGGCATCGGTCTCTCCTTCGGGCACAACCGCAATGAGACGAGAGAGCACCTGCTGTCGGCAGATGAGGCGGTGCGCCTGCTCGTCGACGTCGTCTCGAGAGGCGGCAATCTGCTGCTGAACATCGGGCTCGAGGCATCCGGGCGCATCCCCGAGCTCCAGCGGCAGACCCTCGAGGGCCTCGGCGAGTGGAACAGCCGTCACGGTCACGCGGTCTTCGGCGCGCGACCGGAGGAGCGACTGCGGGCGTCCGACGAACCCTGGCTGCGCTGGACGCGCACCGACGACGCGGTGCACGCGGTCATCGATCAGAACGGGAGCGTTCGCCTGCCCGATCCCGATGGCCTCCTCGACGAGCAGACGGCCCGTATCGGTGACACCGGGGTTTCCGCGGAGCGCGTCGACGGTGCCATCCTGGTCGATGTGGCGGATGCCGCGACCCCCGTCGCGATCTCGTTCCGCCCCCTGGCTTGAAAGGCACACCCATGCGCATCGCCCTGCACTCCGAGATCCGCGACGGCGCGATCGACGATTACCGCACGAACCACGCGCGCATCCCCGATGCCCTCGCTGAGACCTTCTCGCGGATCGGCATCCACGACTGGACCATCTGGCGATCCGGCCACCGCCTCTTCCACCTGGTCGAGTGCGACGACTGGGACGCTGCGGTCGCCGCGCTCGAGGATGACCCGGCCGATCACGCCTGGCAGGCCGACATCGGGCGTTTCGTCGAGCTCTTCCGCGATGCGGATGGCGCCGAGGGAACCGCTCCTCTCGAAGAGGTCTGGGATCTGAGGTCGCAGATCGCCTGATCGCCTGATCGGCAGATCGCGTGACCGGCGGACCGGCGAAGACCGGAGTCTTCGCGGCGGTCGTGGCAGAGTAGCCCCGTGACGCGGGCGTGGGTGCGGGAGCTGGCTGGTTGGCTGGGCGCTGCCGCTGTGTCGCTCGTCACCGCCGGTGAGGTCGCGTCGTCGGCCCGAGCAGATCTGCTCTTCCGCGACGGCGACTCGATGGTCGTCGCGATGCTCGCCCGCTCGCTGCTCTCCGGCGAACCGCTCGACTGGGCGATGTCGAGCGTGCTGTTCCTGCCCGAGTCCGCAGCGTTCACCGCCCTCGACGCAGCGGTGCCCGTCGATGCGAGCGGTCTCTTCGCGATCAGCGCGGTCGTCAACCTGCTCGCCCTCTACGGCGCCATCCGTCTGACAGCCGGCCGCGCCCGTGCCGGCATGGCCCCCGTTGCCTGGTCCGTGCTCGCACTCTCGGTGTTCGGGGTGCTCGCGATGACCGACGTCTCGGCGTCGCGCGAGGCGCTCGACCTCGCGTCGCTGCAGCTGACGACCACCTATTACTCCGCGACCGTCGTCGCCGCCGTCCTGACGATCGGCATCGTGCGGCGCATGATCGACATCCGCGCGCTCATGGCGTGGCCGTCGATCGGACTCGGCGTCGTCGCCTTCGTGTCGACCCTCTCGAACCCGCTCTACGCGGCGTGGGCGACGATTCCGCTCGTGATGTTGCTGGCGATCGCGTCGGTCTCCCCAGGGCTGCGCTCGCGTGCGCCGGTCATCATCGCGGTGCTGCTCGCCGGCACCACGCTCGGATTCCTGTCACGTATTCCGCTCGCGGCATGGATCACGAAGACCGGCGTCGATTACATACAGCCCGGGCAGTGGCACGAATCGATCGACTACTACGGCCGGCTCGTCGGCGAACGGATGCAGAGCCCCCTCGGCGTGATCGGGCTGCTGATCGCTGCCGCACTCATCGTCGCAGCCGCCGTGCGCACCGTGCGGGCGGGCGACCCCGGCTCACGGCTGGTCGCGGCGATGGCGTGGGTCGCGCCGGTCATGGTCGTGGTCGGTGCCGTCATGCTGGGAACCCACGCGGCACGCTATCTGCAGCCGTTCGCCTTCGCACCGGTGCTCGCACTCGTCGCCGCTCCGCACGCCCTGAAGGTCGGCGACCGTGCGCGGCGACCCGCGGCGGTGATGGTCGGTGTCCTGCTGCTCGTCGCCGGAGGGCTCAGCATCCCTCGACTCGCGGATGCCGCAACCCGGCCCGATGCCGATCTCACCTGCGTCACCGACTGGGTCGACGCCTCCGGTCGCACCGGTGCCGGGCAGTTCTGGACAGTGCGCCTGCCCAAGCTGCACCTGGCCGATCCCTCACAGCTCGTGCAGGTCGATCATCAGCTCGACGCGTATGCCTGGCTGGTCGACCGCACGGACTTCGCAGTCGGCGAGGTGTCGTTCCTCGTCGAGGATTCGCAGACGGTGCCGTGGGACCCGCCGCAAGCGGTTCTCCCCGAGAGCGTCGTCGACTGCGGTCGGTACTCGATCCTCGATCTGGGCACCGAGACGCTGCCGCTGGGTCCGCAGCGCTCCTGACCCCCGAGGTCCCTCGCTCGTGGAGTGGCGCGAACCCGTCTCGCCCCACCCACACGTCCGCCGCCTGCTCAGCGGGCGGGCGCCGCCGTAGTGGTGCCTTCGCGGAACCGGCAGGTGAGGTGCAGGGTGAGGCCCGGCTCACCCTGCAGCATCCGCGCGACCTGCTCACCCGCGGCACGCCCCTTCTCGACCGCCGGCTGCACGCTGGTCGTGAGCACGAGGTCGCCGAGCCCGTCGGCGGCGATGCCGTCGAAGCCGGCGACCGACAGGTCTTCGGGCACCCGCAGCCCCAGCTCCTCCGCCGCACGGATGACGCCCACCGCGATGAGATCGCTCTGGGCGAGGATCGCCGTCGGCCTGGTCTCGGCATCCGCCAGCAGCGTCCGCCCCGCTAGGAGGCCCTCGTCGATGAAGCTGCCTCCCGCCGAGATCGCCGGTGCATCCGGGAAGATCTCGCGCATGCCGGCGAGGCGGTCGATCGTCACATCCACCGTCGCCGCCTCGATGCGCTCCTGAGTGACGGGGCCCCGCTCGCGGCCCGTGTCGAGCGGCAGTGTGACGAGCGCCACGTCGCGGTGGCCGAGATCGCGCAGGTGCCGGGCGACGTCCGCGGCAGCGGCGGCGTTGTCGAGGGTGATCCTCGGGATGCCCTCTCCGGCGTCGCCCTCGATCACGACCACGGGAAGTCCACGGCTGCGGACGATGTCGAGCGATGCCTTGGCGCGCCCCGAGCATCCGATGAGCACGACCGCGTCGACCGGCGCGCTCGAGAGCGATGATCCGTCATCGCCCGGCTCGTCGCGCATCAGCAGGATGCCGGCGCTCAGGTCGGCCATCCCGTCGGTGAGGCCGTCCATCATGGCGGTCGTCACCGGGTCGAGGAAGGCGGCGCGCAGATGCCCCTCGAGCACCACGGCCACGATGCCGCTGCGTCCCCGGCGCAGCGAGGCTGCGCGCGGATCGGGTCCGGCGTAGCCGAGTTCGGCCGCGGCGGCGAGCACCCGCTCGCGCGTCGCCGGTGCGACGTTGGTCTTGCCGCTGAAGACGACGGAGGCGGTCGACGTCGCGACTCCCGCCGCGCGGGCGACATCGGCGATCGTCGCTCGGCGCGGGGTCTCGTGACTCGTCATACTCCGAGGATAGCTCCCCCGGTTCCCGTCCATCGAATCGATTCGATATGCTGTGCACCATGGACACGGCTCTCTCTCGATCGCAGTACGTGCGCTGGCGCACGGCGATCTTCGCGATCTTCCTCGCCAGCGGTCTGTCCATCGCCACCTGGGCATCGCGTGTCCCCGACATCAAGCTCGCGCTCGAGGTCGACAAGGCGCAGGTCGGCATGCTGCTGCTCGGCGCGGGAATCGCGTCGATCATCGGAATCTCGACCAGCCCCGCGATCATGGCGCGCACCGGCGCACGCCTGGGCATGATGGTGTCGATCTTCACGTTCGCCTCCGGCGTCGCCCTGATCGGCATCGGTGCCAACGTGCTGGGCTCGTACCCGGTGGTGCTGATCGGTCTCGTGCTGTTCGGCCTGGGCAACGGCTGCGTCGACGTCATGATGAACGTCGAGGCCACCGCGATCGAACAGCACTCGGGCAAGACGATCCTTCCGCTCTTCCACGCCTTCTTCAGCTTCGGCACCGTGATCGGCGCCGGCCTCGGCGCCCTGGCCGCCCAGCTGCAGATCAACGTCTTCACGCACACGCTCGTCGTCGCGGTGGCGATCGCCACCATCGGCGTCATCAGCATCGCCAGCGTCCCACGCCGCGCCGAAGCGCTCGACCCGACGACGGAAGACGGCGAGAAGGTGCACTGGCGCGAGCGCATGCACGTCGCCCTGTCGGCCTGGCGCGAGCCGCGTACCTACGCGATCGGCGTGGTGATGCTCGGCATGTCGTTCGCCGAGGGCGGCGCCAACGACTGGCTGGCTCTCGGTGTCGCGGAGGACCACGGCGGCGGAACAGCGCTGGGCGCCGCGGCCCTCGCGACGTTCTCGGTCGCGATGACCGTCGTCCGCGTGTTCGGCGGCCCGCTGGTCGACCGGTTCGGACGCGTCGCGGTGCTGCGCATCCTCTCGGTCGCCGCGGCATCCGGCATCCTGCTGTTCATCCTGGCGCCCAGCCTCCCGCTGGTCTTCGTGGGTGCGGCCCTGTGGGGCGTCGGCGCATCGCTCGGCTTCCCGCTCGGAATGTCAGCCGCAGCAGACGACCCGGCCAAGGCCGCCGCGCGCGTGAGCGCCGCGGCGACGATCGGCTACATCTCCTTCCTCGGCGGCCCTCCGGTGCTCGGCTTCATCAGCGAGCACATCGGCCTGCTCAACACGCTCTACATCCTGGTCGGACTGGTCGTGCTGTCCGGCCTCTTCTCGGGTGCCGCCCGTCCCCTGCGCACAGACGAGATGTCGAGTCAGCCCGCCGCCGCAGAAGGAGTGCGCCCGACGAAGTAGGCTCGACGGGTGCGTCTCGTCATCGCCCGCTGCTCCGTGGATTACACGGGCCGGCTCAATGCCCACCTTCCGCTTGCCACGCGTCTGCTCGTGCACAAGGGAGACGGGAGTCTGCTCGTGCACTCCGACGGCGGCAGCTACAAGCCGCTGAACTGGATGAGCCCGCCCTGCTCGCTCGCCTCCGAGGAGCCGGGCGAGGAGGAGTCGATCGCCGGCGTCACCGAGGTCTGGCGTGTCACTCACAAGAAGACCGGCGACGCGCTTCGCGTGCAGATCTACGAGATCCTGCACGACACGAACCACGACCTGGGCGTCGACCCCGGGCTGCAGAAGGACGGCGTCGAAGCCGACCTGCAGCGCCTCCTGGCCGAGCAGGTCGACCGCATCTCGGACGGTGCGACGCTGGTGCGCCGCGAATACCCGACGGCCATCGGCCCCGTCGATCTCCTCGTGCGGGATGCCGACGGCGCGGCCATCGCCGTCGAGATCAAACGCCGCGGCGACATCGACGGCGTCGAGCAGCTCACCCGCTACCTCGAGCTGCTGGGCCGCGATCCGCACCTCGCCCCCGTGCAGGGCGTCTTCGCCGCGCAGGAGATCAAGCCGCAGGCGCGTGTGCTGGCCGAGGATCGCGGCATCCGCTGCCTCGTGCTCGACTACGACGACATGAAGGGCATCGAGTCCGGCATCCCCCGCCTCTTCTGAGGCGAGCTGCACAGATGTTCACGGCGTTCGGTCGCTTCGCGCACTGCCCATAGGCTGGAAGGCATGGCTTCTTCCCCTTACTCGTGCGTGCTCTGGGACGTCGACGGCACCATCGCCGACGCGTCGGTCGGCATCCTCCGCCGCCTGAACGTCGCCCTCACGCACTTCGGTCACCCTGCTCCCACGCGCGAGCAGCTGGTGCACTGGATCGGGCCGCCGATGTTCCAGTCGTTCCAGGCGCAGGTGGGCATGACCCCCGAGCAGTCGGCCGAGGCCGTGAGCTTCTACCGCACGCTCGGCAAGGCCGACGGCTACACGACCGATGTCAGAACGTACCCCGGCGTGCCCGAGATCATCCGCGACCTGCACGACGCCGGCATCCCGCAGGCGACCGCGAGCTCGAAGCCCGAGATCCAGGTCGACGCGATCATCGACTTCTTCGAACTCCGCCCGTACTTCCTCACGACAGTCGGCGCGACACCCGACGAATCGACCCTCGCGTCGAAGACCGACATCGTCGCCGAGGCGCTGCGCCGACTGGCCGACCGAGGCGCCGACGTCTCGCGCCCGGTGCTGATCGGCGACCGTCACCACGATGTCGAGGGCGGCAACGCGAACGGCGTCCCGGTGATCTTCGTCGAGTGGGGCTTCAGCGACACGCATGAAGGCGACGAGGCGGCCTTCCGCGCCGCATCGCCCGACGAGCTGCGCGCGCTTCTGCTGAACTGACCGGCGGGCCCGCCGCCTCCGGAGGAGAACTCTCCCTGGGGAGGAGCCTCAGCCCGCAGATCTCCTCCTGAGAGGCAGATCTCCTCCCGGGAGGGTGTCCGGGCACGTCCGTCGAGCGAGCGTCAGCCCGCGAGATCAGCTCACAAAGCACAGAACTCCCCGCCGGAGGGTCGCAACGGGTGCGGGCCTCCGGTCGGGGAGTTCTATGACGTCCGCTCTCAGAGCGGACGGATGTTCTCAGCCTGCAGGCCCTTGGGGCCCTGCGCCACGTCGAACTCGACTCGCTGGTTCTCTTCAAGAGAGCGGTAGCCGGATGACTCGATGGCGGAGTAGTGCGCGAAAACGTCAGCGCCGCCGTCGTCGGGGGAGATGAAGCCGAAGCCCTTCTCCGAGTTGAACCACTTAACCGTGCCCTGGGTGCTCATGTACTGCCTGTTCTGCTGGAAAGAAGCCGACGCAGGATGCCCCGACGTGCTCCACGCTAGTGGAGCACGCGCTGAGCGGAAGTCCCGAGGTCAGCCCGTAACCCAAATGTTGCATGAGCGGTCATCCGCGGTCACACGAGGGGGCACACGAACGCGCCCAGAAAATGGTGTGGCCCTCACCGCGGGGGGAGCGATGAGGGCCGAAGACGACCGGAGGGTGCGTCAGATTCCAGCCTAACCCCTCCGGCACGCGTTTGTCCCCCATTTGGGGGACAAATCCGAAAACTTGTGAGAAGAAGACAAACGATAGCGGCCCTCTCGAGCAATCCGTTGGGGACAGAACTACTCGAGAGGGCCCAATCGCATGCACGAATCGCCTTTGCCTCTGGGGAAGGCAGCTCGTCCCTGGGGAAGACGAAGACGATCAATCCCCTGTGCATGCAGCTTCACCCTAGGGGAGGCGATCGGATCCCGCCAAGGGGGGTTGACGATCGCGGTCATCAGTGGGTCGGATGCAGCAGAGTCCCCGAGTAGCCTGGTGCGGTGACCATGCTGAACAAGGACATGACCCTGTGCATCTCGCTGTCTGCACGCCCGAGCAACAACGGCACGCGATTCCACAACTTCCTCTACGAAGAGCTCGGCCTCAACTGGATCTACAAAGCGTTCGCGCCGACCGACCTCGGCCAGGCGATCGCCGGCGTACGGGGTCTCGGCATCCGCGGCTGCGCGATCTCGATGCCCTACAAAGAGGACGTCATCGCACTCGTCGACCGTATGGATCCCTCTGCGACCGCCATCGACTCGGTGAACACGATCGTGAACGACGACGGGGTGCTCACGGCCTACAACACCGACTACAGCGCGATCGCGCAGCTGATCGAGCGCAACTCGCTCGACTCCGCGGCATCCGTGCTGCTGCGCGGCTCGGGCGGAATGGCGAAGGCCACGGCCGCCGCCTTCCGTGACGCAGGCTTCGCTCGTGTGACGATCGCCGCCCGCAACGAAGCGCGCGGTCGGGGGCTCGCCGACCTCTACGGGTTCGCCTGGACGGCCGATGCGGATGCCGCGACCGCCGACATCATCGTGAACATCACGCCGATCGGCATGGCGGGTGGGGCGGACGAGCATGCGCTGTCGTTCACCGAGGGGCAGATCGCTGCGGCATCCGTCGTGTTCGACGTCGTCGCCCTGCCTGCCGAGACGCCGTTGATCGCGGCGGGGCGCGAGGCCGGGAAGACCGTCATCACCGGCGCCGAGGTGGCGACGCTGCAGGCGCTCGAGCAGTTCGTGCTCTACACGGGCATCCGCCCGACCGCCGAGCAGGTCGCGGCGGCCGAGGAGTTCATGCGGGCGCAGTGACCACCGCGCCCGCATGACCCGGCGGTGGCGTCAGCCGTTGAACTCGGCGGGGTGCGGGCCGGTGCGTCCGTCGCGCTCGAGGAGATCGACGGCCGCGAGCTCGTCGGCGCTGAGCTCGAAACCGAACACGTCGAGGTTCTCCGCGATGCGGGCGGGGGTCACCGACTTGGGGATCACGACTCGCCCCTGCTGCAGATGCCACCGCAGCACGATCTGCGCAGGGGTCTTGCCGTGGCGGTCGGCGATCTCGATGACCGAGCCGTCGCCGAGAACGGCGCCCTGTGCGAGCGGGCTCCACGCCTCGGTGATGATCCCCCGCTGAGCATTCGCCGCCGCAACCGCACGGTTCTGCAGCGCCGGGTGCAGCTCGACCTGGTTGACCGCGGGCACGACGCCGCCCTCGGAAGCGAGCCGTTCGAGGTGCTCCGGCTCGAAGTTCGAGACCCCGATCGCCCGCACCCGTCCGTCAGCGTAGAGACGCTCGAGCGCGCGCCAGGTCTCGGGATACGTCGCCAGAGCCGGCGTCGGCCAATGGATCAGATACAGGTCGAGGCTTTCGAGCCCCAGTCGCTCGAGCGATGCGTCGTAGGCGCGCAGCGTGGCATCGAATCCGTGATCGGAGATCCACACCTTCGACGTGATGAACAGCTCGTCGCGCGCGATGCCCGAGTCGGCGATCGCGCGCCCGACGCCCGCCTCATTGCCGTAGACCGCTGCGGTGTCGATGCTGCGGTATCCGGCGTCGAGGGCCGCGGCCACGGCATCCGTCGTCTCGGCATCCGGCACCTGGAAGACGCCGTAGCCGAGCTGAGGCATCTCGATCCCGTTGTTCAGGGTGACTGAGGGGATTGCGGGGATGTTCACTGCTGATTCCTTCTCGTTCTGTCTGCGGGTGTGTGCGGTCATGCGGCGACGGTCTGGAGGGCGCCGGTCGCTGCGCGCGAGGGCCGCCGGGCCGCGACGACGGCGATCACCATGACGACCAGAGCGGATGCCGTGATCGCGGCGCCGATCCAGATGGGCGAGGTGTAGCCGAGCCCCGCCGAGATGCCGAGGCCCCCCGCCCAGGCGCCGAGGGCGTTGCCGACGTTGAACGCGCCGATGTTGGCGCCGGAGGCGAGAGTCGGTGCTCCGCCGGCGTAGTGCATGATGCGGCTCTGCAACGCGGGCACCGTGCCGAATCCGAACGCGCCCATCAGCACGAGGATCGCCGTCGTCACGGGCTGCGACCAGGCGAAGAACCCGAACAGCACGAGCACGACCACCAGGGCCGAGATGAAGATGAGGAGGGTGCGGTCGATCGAGCGGTCGGCCAGGCGTCCGCCGATCCCATTGCCCGCCACGAGCCCGACGCCGAACAGCACGAGCAGCCACGGCACGGCGGTGTCGGCGAATCCGGTGACGTCGGTGAGCGTGTAGGCGATGTACGTGAAGGCGCCGAACATCCCGCCGAACGCGAGGGCTGTGACGATGAGCGAGAGCCACACCTGACCCGATCGGAAGGCACGGAGTTCGCTGCGCAGACTCACCTGCGCACCGGCCGACCTCGGGGCGGCGACGAGCAGCGCGATGCCGGCGAAGGCGACGACACCGATGACCGAGATCACCCAGAACGTCGAGCGCCAGCCGAACTGCTGTCCGAGGAACGTGCCGAAGGGAACGCCGAACACGTTGGCCGCCGTGAGGCCGGTGAACATGATCGCGATCGCCCTGGCCTTCTTCTCGGGAGCGACGAGCTCGGCCGCGACGACCGATCCGATGCCGAAGAACGCGCCGTGGCACAGGGCGGCGATGATGCGGCCGATCATGGCCACCGAGTAGTCAGGGGCGAGGGCCGTGATCGCATTGCCCACGATGAACAGCACGACGAGGCCGAGCAGCACGGGTTTGCGCGGCAGGCGCGTGGTGGCTGCGGTGAGGCCGAGGGCGCCGACGACGACGCTCAGCGCGTAACCCGAGATCAGCCAGCCGGCCGTGGCCTCGGTGACGCCGAAGTCGGTCGCGACCTCGGGGAGCAGGCCCATGATCACGAACTCCGTGAGTCCGATCCCGAAGGCGCCGATGGCGAGTGCGATGAGTCCGAGTGGCATGGGTGCGCTCCGTGGTCCTCTGCTAAAGTAGTTGCAGACGCGGGATATTGCGTCCGACGGATAATCATTGCACACGCAACTATTCAGCGCAAGCAACTACTTCGGAGGTCACTGTGGGCATCTCAGACGACGCTGTCGAGATCCGCGCGCGCGGCTGGCGCACGCTCGCCGCACTGCACGGCATCATCGAGGCCGATCTCGAGAAGGCGCTCGGCGCCTCGGTCGGCCTCTCGGTCGTCGAGTACACGGTGCTCGACGCCCTCAGCAGGCAGGACGGCTGGCACATGCGGATGCAGCAGCTCGCCCGCGCGACGGCGCTGAGCCCGAGCGCGACGACCAGACTCGTGACCCGCCTCGAAGACCGCGGGCTGCTCACCCGCATCCTCTGCGCCGATGACCGCCGCGGCATCTACACCGAGCTCACCGCCGCCGGCCAGGCGCTCTACGAACAGGCGCATCCGATCCACGACGAGACGCTCGAACGCGCTCTCGGAGACGCGGTCGCGCAGCCGGAGCTCGCGCCCGTCGTGCATGCTCTGCAGGCAGTGACCGTCGACGCCTGAGCGCCCGCTCGCCGTCGTCAGTCGGTGGTCGAGAGTCGAACGGAGGGCATGGCACCCTCCCAGTCGAGAGGCAGGGCGGCGATACCCCGGTAGATGAAGAGGTCGTCCCACCCGTGGAAGACGAGCACATCGCCGTCGGGTGTGGAGACGACGTCCTGACCCCCCGGGCCGATGTAGAGGTCGTCGGCGGACGAGGTGGAGAGGACGGGGTCCGGCAGCTTCTCGTAGGGTCCGAGCAGCGACGGGGACGTCGCCGCGCCGATCGCGTAGTCCTCGGAGCCGTAGTCGTTCGCCGAGTAGAGCAGGACGTAGGTGCCGTCGCGCTCGACCAGCACCGGCGCCTCCACCAGATGCCCTTCCCAGGCCTCGGTCTGCATGACCAATGGGGTCGCCGGTCCCGCCAGCTGGGTGCCGTCGGCGGAGACGGGCGCGATCTGGATCCACGTGTCGAGCTCGCAGCAGTTGCCGTCGTTCTTCCACAGGAGGAACCGCGACCCGTCGTCGTCGACGAAGGCGGCGGGGTCGATCGCGCCGCCCTCTTCGAGCGGGCAGATCATCGGCTCCGCGCCGACAGCGACATAGGGACCCGTGAGCGAGTCGGAGGTGGCGGATCCGATGCACTGCCTCCCGGAGTCGGCGTGCTCGGCCGAGAAGTACATCACGAAGCTCCCGTCGGCTCGCTCCGAGACGTCCGGCGCCCAGGTCCGCCCCGCGCTGGCCCATGCCGGAAGGACCGGCAGCGCGTCATCGGTCGAGACGTCCCATGTGACCAGGTCGGTCGAGGTGGCGAACTGCACGTTCGCGCCCTGATTCTCGGTGGCGAAGGCGACGTACCCGTCGTCGCCGTGGACGACGTCGGGATCGGCGAAGTCCTGATCGATGAGGAACGGCGCCCGCTCCACGGTCGCCTCGGGTTCGGCCTCGCCGGAGCATCCCACGACACCGACGCCCAGGGCGAGGATGATGCTCGCGGCGACCGTGGACGCGAGCTTCTTCGCGACCTGGGTCACCCCTTGACCGCCGATCCGGCGACGGATTCGACGATCTGCCGCTGCGCGATCGCGAAGAGGATCAGAACGGGGACGGATGCGATCACCGCTCCTGCCATGACGATCGCGAAGTGCGTCGAGTAGGCGCCCTGCAACTGGCTGAGTCCCGGCTGCAACGTGAGGTTCTCGGGGCTCAGCAGCACGTACACCGGCCAGAGGAAGTCGTTCCAGTTGCCGAGGAACGACAGCACCGCCAGAGTCGCCAGCGCGGGTCGAGCGAGCGGAAGCACCACCTGCACGAAGATCCGGATGTCGCCGGCACCGTCGATGCGGGCGGCCTCCTCGATCTCGGGCGGCAGCCCGACGAAGAACTGTCGCAGGAAGAAGATGCCGAAGGCACCGGCGGCGCCGGGCACCGTGATGGCCCAGATCGTGTCGAGCCAGCCGAGGTTCTGCACGATCAGGTAGTTCGGGATGAGGAAGACCACCGGAGGAACGAGAAGCGTCGCGATGATGACGCCGAAGATGATCCTCTTGCCTGCGAACTCGAGCCGAGCCAGTGCATACGCCCCCATCGACGCCGTCACGAGGATCAGGACGGTCTGCAGGGTCGCGGCGGCGAAGCTGTTCCAGAGCCAGAGGAAGATCGGCTGCTCTCCCGAGCCGAGCAGGCTCTGGTAGGCCTCGATCGAGAACGGGTCCGGCAGCGAGAACGGCGATCTGATCGCATCGGCATCGGTCTTGAACGACGTGATCAGCATCCACAGAAGCGGGAGGACGATCACGAGAGCCAGTGCGACGAGCGCGGCATAGAGGGCGACGCGCCCCCACGTGCGGCGAGCGGACGGGCGACGGGTCAGTGCTGTGGTCATGATGCCTTCTCGACTCGTTCGCGCTGCAGCCGGAAATTGATCACGCTGACGATCGCGAGCGCGAGGAACAGGATGTAGCTCATGGCGGCAGCCGGCGCCATGTTGTTCTGCGAGAGACCCTGGTCGGCGATGTACATGATCACCGTCCGCGTCTCGGTGCCCGGGCCGCCCTTCGTGAGGAGGTAGGACTGGCCGAACATGTTCGCCGACGCGAGGATCGTGGTCGTGGTGATGAAGGTCATCACCGGGCGGAGTCCTGGAAGGGTGACGCTCGAGAACTTCCGCATCGCTCCGGCGCCGTCGAGCGCGGCCGCTTCATAGAGGTCGCCGTTGATGCCCTTGAGGCCGGCCAGGAAGATGATCGTGTTGAGACCCATGGTCCACCAGACGGTGACGCCGACGATGGAGACCCAGACCCAGGGGACGTCGACCGTCCACGGGACGTCCGAGGGGAGCCCGATCACGCCGAGCAGGTGGTTGAGGATGCCGGACTGCGTGTCGAAGATGTAGCCCCAGATCACGCCGATGACCGCGACGCCGAGCACATACGGCGCGAAGAAGATCGTGCGGAACGTCGTGGCCGCGCGGATGCGCTGGTTCAGCAGGATCGCCACGAGAAGCGGGATGACGACGAGGAACGGCACGCTGATCACGATGAAGATCCCGGTGACGCTCATCGACTTCCAGAAGTCGCTGGAGAGCACGTTGCCCGGCGTGAACAGATCGATGTAGTTCTGGAAGCCGACGAACTCCTGCACGTCCCGGAACGGGCTCCAGTTGGTGAGGCTCATCCAGATGCCGAAGATCCCCGGGCCGGCGACGAAAGTCAGGAAGAGCACGAGGAACGGAGCGAGGAACAGATACGCGGTGAGCGTCTTGCGCCGGGAGGATGCGGAGCCCGCAGGTCTGCGCGGGTGTCGCCCCCCAGCGCTGCTGCGCTGGGGGGCGACGAGGGTGGCTGTCTCAGTCACCGTACTTGGCCCGGTTCTGCTCGAGGATCTGATCGGCCTTGGCCGCAGCGTCGTCGAGCGCGGTCTTCGGATCCTTCTTGCCGGTGAGTGCCTCGTTCAGCGCGAGGGTGATCTGCGCGTTGACCTCGGAGATCCCCGGCGAGACCGTCTCGTAGTGGGCGTACTCCAGCTGCTCCATGAAGGGGGCGAGGTTGGGGTAGGTCGACAGCAGCTCCGGGTCTTCGCGCACCGAGTTCGCGGCAGGCAGCTCGCCGGTCTCGGCCCATCCGAGGGAGTTGTCGTTCATCCACTTCACGAAGACCGATGCGGCGGCAGTCTCGTTCGCGTCCTGGCCCTTGTTGGCGGGGAAGACCCAGTGGGTCGAGCTCGACCAGACGGCCTTCTCGTCGCCGATCTGCGGCACGGGTGCCGGTGCCCAGTCGAGATCGTCGAAGGCGGTGTTCGTCGTCTGCCAGACGCCGTTCCAGTTGAATGCGGTGTCGCCGGCGATGAGCGCCTTGATGTTGCCGTCCTGTGCGACGTTCGCGGGGCTGTACCCCTTGTCGACCATGTCGGTCATCCAGGTGAGGGCCTTCACGCCCGCCTCTGAATTGAACGTGGCCTCGGTGACGTCGTCGTTGTAGAGGTCTCCACCGAACTGCCAGATCAGGCTCTGGAACTCGAACGTGCCGGTGAAGACGTAGCCGTCGACCCACTCGCCCTGGACTCCCGCACCCTTCAGCGCGTCGAGTGCGGCCAGATACGACGCCTCGTCGGTGGGGATCTCGCTGATGCCGGCCTTCGCGAGCACCGACTTGTTGGTGAACAGGCCCAGCGGCGTCACGCTCCACGGCACCGCGTACTGGGTGTCCTGGTAGTTGCCCTTGTCGAAGACGGTGGGCGGGAAGTCCTCCGCCGCATATCCGAGCCCGTCGATGATCTCGCCGGAGTCGAGCAGCAGGTTCTGCGCCGCATACGTGGCCAGGTCGTCTCCGTGCAGCACGGCGACGTCCGGCCCCTTGCCCGCCTTGATGGCGAGCGGCATCTTCGCCGTGATGTCCGCCCACTCCTGCGGGACGGCCTTCACCGTGATGTTGTCGTGCTCCGCGTTGAACTCCTTGATGAGCTCGGGGACGATCTTGGGGGCTGCTCCACCCGTCCAGCCGTGCCAGAAGGTGATCTCGACATCGGGGCCGGTGTACTCCCCGTCGCCGGAGACGCCGCCCCCACCGGTGCCGGCCGACGCCGCGCACCCTGATGCCGTGATGCCGATGGCGAGTGCGATGCCTGCACCTATCGCTCGGCGAGCCCATGGACTGTTCATGTGATTGCTCTCCTTTGAGTGACTCCGGCGCACCGGAGCGGGATGACCGGATACCCCAGCCGTGTTCGCAATTTACAGCGCTGGAATTTTGTTGTCAAGGTAGTATCGCGGGTGACGACGTAGCGACCAATTGGAGACCGCATGGGTGTGCGCTTGCAGGATGTCGCGGAGCTCGCCGGCGTCTCGATGAAGACCGTGTCGAATGTGGTGCGCGGATACGAGCACGTGAGCGCATCGACGCGCGAACGCGTGCAGCGCGCGATCGACGAGCTGGACTACCGGCCCAACCTCATGGGCAGACGCCTCGCGACCGGCCGGACGGGTCTTCTCGCCCTCGCCTTCGCGAACGTCGCCCTTCCGTACTTCGCCGAGCTCTCCCGCGCCGTCTCGGCGGCGGCCGGCGAGGCGGGCTATCGGGTGCTGCTCGAGGAGACCGACGGAACGTTGGAGGGCGAGCGCGCCGTGCTCACCAGCTCCGAGTCCGGGATGGTCGACGGCATCCTGTTCCAGCCGTCCGCGATGTCGTCGGCCGAGATCTCGCGCCACCGCAGCGACCTGCCGATGGTGATCCTCGGAGAAGGGGCAGCACCCCTCCCCGTGGATCGCGTCATGATCGACAACTTCGAAGCCGCTCGCACCGCCACGGCGCACCTGGTGACGCTGGGGAGACGGCGGATCGGCTTCGCCGGCCACGAGACGCAGGAGATGTCGTCGACCTCCCTGCAGCGCATCGCTGGCTATCAGCAGGCCCTGGAGGATGCGGGCCTTCGGCCCGACCCCCTCCTCCTCTTCCCCAGCCGAGAGATCTCGCCGTCCGGAGCGGTCGAGGGCGTCGGCGGCGCGCTCGACGCCGGAGCCGACTTCGACGGGCTCGTCTGCCGCGACGACCTCGCCGCGATCGGCGCCCTGCGCGCGCTGCACGAGCGCGGCCGCCGCATTCCCGACGACGTCGCCGTCACCGGCTGGGACGACATCGAGCTGAGCCGGGTGACCTTCCCGAGCCTCACCACCATCGCTCCCGATCTGCACGAGCTCGCCCGCCGCGCCGTCGAGATGCTCATCGAGCGGATCTCCGGGTTCTCCGAGGCCGGACGCCACGAGCTGGTCGGCTACCGGCTGGCCGTCCGCGAGAGCGCGCCGTCCCCTCGGTGATCGGGATGCGTGTCGCACGCGGACTCGGATTCCGCGTGGTTTACAGCGCTGCATAAATCATGCATGCTGGACTGCATGCTGAGAATCGATCCGCCACTCCCGCCCATCGCGAGCCAGGGGGACGGAACCTACCCGCGCCCTCAGCTGGTCCGGAGCGAGTGGAGCGACCTGACCGGCCGCTGGGGCTTCGCCGTCGACGACGACGACCGCGGCATCCGCGAGAAGTGGTTCGCCAATCCCTCCTTCGACGCGTCGATCGTGGTGCCCTTCCCGCCCGAGTCGTCGGCGTCGGGAATCGGCGACCCCCGTCCGCACACGGCGCTGTGGTACCACCGCGCCCTCACGCACGACGAGGTGCTGGCCGCCGGCCATCGTGACGGGCGCCGACTGATCCTCCGCTTCGGGGCAGTCGACTACCGCGCCGTCGTCTGGGTCGACGGGCAGCGAGTCGGCTCACACGAGGGCGGGCACACGCCGTTCGCGGTCGACATCACCGACGCTCTCGAGCGAGACGGCGGGGGCCATGTCGTGGTGCGGGTCGAGGACCGGGCGACGGATGTCGCCCAGCCCCGTGGCAAGCAGGACTGGCGTGACGAGCCCCATGCGATCTGGTACCACCGGACGAGCGGAATCTGGCAGCCCGTCTGGCTCGAATCCGTACCCGCCGGCCCGGCGATCGAGTGGATCCATTGGCGCGCGGATCTGCCGTCAGGACGCGTGCACGCGCGCATCGGTCTGACCACCACGCCGGCATCCGAGTGCGTGGTCGACGTCGAACTGCGTCATGGTGACACCCTGCTGGCACGCGCCTCGACTCTCGCTCGCGAATCCGAGATCGAGATCGACATCCCGATTCCGAGCCAGGCGAACGGACAAGCGTACGAAGAGCTGGTGTGGTCGCCGGAGAACCCGCGGCTCATCGACGCCGTCATCCGGACATCGGATGACGGGGCACCCCTGGACACCGTGTCGTCGTACCTCGGGCTTCGTGCGACGAGCGTCGATCGGCGCTGCTTCCTGCTCAACGACAAGCCGCGGTTCGTCCGTTCCGTCCTCAGCCAGGGATATTGGCCGGACACCCATCTCGCCGCCCCGTCGGCGCACGCCCTGCGCCAAGAGGTCGAGCTCATCAAGGAACTCGGGTTCAACGCCGCCCGGGTGCACCAGAAGTTCGAGGATCCGCGTTTCCTCTTCTGGGCCGACCGGCTCGGGCTCATGATCTGGGCAGAGGCGCCCGCCGTCTTCTCCTTCACACCGACGGCCGTCGAGCGCACGGTGCGCGAGTGGCTGGAAGTCGTCCACCGCGACGTCTCGCATCCCTCCATCGTCACCTGGGTGCCGCTGAACGAGAGCTGGGGCGTGCAGCACATCGCGCACGACAGCCGCATGCTGCACCACGCTCTGGCGCTCGTGCACCTGACGAAAGCCCTCGACCCGACTCGCCCTGTCGTGTCGAACGACGGGTGGGAGCAGGCCGACACCGACATCGTGGCCATCCACGACTACGAGGGCGACGGCGAGGTGATGGGTGCCCGATACAAGGACCGCGCCGCCGTCGATGAGATGATCACCGGTGTCGGGCCCGCGGGCAGACGCCTCGTGCTCACTGGCGACGTCGACGACGCGCCGGTGATGCTCACGGAGTTCGGCGGCATCTCGTTCGACGTGCACCGCACCGACCATGCCTGGGGCTACACGAGCGCCAGCTCCGACAGCGACTTCCGGGAACGACTGAGCTCGCTGATGGCCGGCATCCACGACAGCACCGCCCTCGCCGGGTACTGCTACACGCAGCTCACCGACACCCTGCAGGAGACCAACGGCCTCGTCGGCGCCGACCGGGTCCCCAAGCTCCCCGTGGACGAGCTGCGCGCGATCATGGTCGGTCCGAGAGGATCCCAGCCGTGGGAGTGAGCGTCCCGGAGCGGGCCGGCGGTGCCGGGCATCGCCCCGTGCATCCCGGCTACTTCGCCGACCCCTTCGTGCTGCGTCTGCCCGACGACACCTACGCGGCGTATGGAACCAACCCGACGGCGACGTCGACCGAGGGGGTCTTCGAGGTCCTGCTCTCGGACGATCTCGAGACGTGGCGCAGTGCCGGTCTGGCACTGATGCGGCTCGACTCCGAGATGGGAGACGAGTACTGGGCGCCGGAGGTCTGCTTCCGCGACGGCTCGTGGTGGATGTACTACTCCGTCGGGCACGGCATCAGCGGTCATCACCTGCGCGTCGCCCGCGCGGCCGAGCCGACGGGTCCATTCCACGATCTGGGTGTCGATCTCACCCCTCACGAGACCTTCGCGATCGATCCGCACCCGTTCCAAGACGCGGACGGGGAGTGGTACCTGTACTTCGCGCGTGACGTCCTCGATGCGGAGCGACCCGGCACGCATCTCGCTGTCGCCCGCCTGCCCGGGCCGGCGCAGCTCGCCGACACGCAGGCCGTGCTCGAGCCCTACGCCGATTGGCAGATCTACGAAAGAGAACGCCCGATGTACGGCGGGACCTTCGACTGGCACACGCTCGAAGGACCCGCGGTGGTGCGCAGGCAGGGCAGGTACTGGATGACGTTCTCCGGCGGCGCATGGACGGGCCCCGGCTACGCGGTGTCCTGGGCGTCGTCAGCGAGTCCGCTCGGCCCGTGGGTCGCCGCACCGCCGACGGCGCCTCCCCTTCTCTCGTCGGGCGCCTCGCTGATCGGCCCCGGCCACAACTCGCTCGTCGTCGGGCCCGACGGGGGCGACCGCATCGCGTTCCACGCATGGAATGCGGATCACTCCGAGCGACAGATGCACGTCGCGTCGATCGACTTCAGGTCCGAGGAGCCGGCGCTGCTCGCGACCACCCCCGACAGCGGCGGCTGACCCACGGCGGGATTCACCGGACCGGGATCAGCCCGCGGCGAGCGCGGTCACGAACCGGTGCGCGAGACCGTCACCTGGATGCTCTTCATCAGCGGCTGGTCGCTCTGCACGCTGAAGTCCTTGCGTCCGATCAGCACGTTCATCTCGGGCATGTAGCCGGCGGCGCTGCCGCGTGGCAGGTCGTAGGGCACGGCACGGAACGCGGTCAGCATCCGCGTCGATCCGTCCCTCGAGGTCGACACGATGTCGACGAGGTCGCCCTCGACGAGACCGCGGTCGCGCATGTCGTCCTCATGCAGGAACACGAGCTCTCGCAGGTTCTTCACGCCCCGGTAGCGGTCGTCGTTCGAGTAGATCGTGGTGTTCCACTGATCATGCGAGCGCATGGTCTGCAGCACCAGGGTCTCGGACGACTCGGGGATGACGTTCGGCAGCGGCGCGTGCGAGAACTCGGCACGACCCGACGGGGTCTCGAACACCCGCTCCCGCGCCGGCTGGGGGATCCGGAATCCGTGCCTGTCGCGGATCAGCTCGTTGAACCCCTCGAACCCGGGCAGCACCTTCGCCATGACATCGCGGATGTTGTCGTAGTCGCCGACATACCAATCCCAGGGCGTGGCCGTGTGGGGCAGCGTCGCCTTGGCCATCCCGGCGATGATCGCCGGCTCCGACCTCAGATACGCGGATGCCGGCTGCTTGCGCCCCATCGAGAGGTGCACCATGCTCATCGCATCCTCGACCGTGACGCCCTGCGGGCCCTGAGCCTGCTGGTCGCGCTCGGTGCGACCGAGGCAGGGCAGGATCAGCGCCTTCTCGCCGTGCACGAGGTGACTGCGGTTGAGCTTGGTGCTCACCTGCACCGTCAGGCGGCACTTCTCGAGCCCCTGCGCCGTGAACGGGGTGTCGGGAGCCGCGAGCACGAAGTTGCCGCCCATGCCGACGAACACCTTCACGCGTCCGTCATGCATGGCCTCGATCGTCCGCACGGTGTCGAGTCCCGGATGCCGCGGCGGATCGATGCGGCAGGCGTCGGCGAGACGGTCGAGCCAGGCGTCCGTGGGGTGGTGGTCGATTCCGCAGGTGCGGTTGCCCTGCACGTTGCTGTGCCCGCGGATGGGTGAGGGACCGGCGCCTTTGCGCCCGATGTTGCCGCGCAGCAGCAGCAGGTTGACGATCTCGCGCACGGTGTCGACGCCGTGCTCGTGCTGGCTCACGCCGAGGCACCAGCTGATGATCGTGCGCTCCGACGCCAGGTAGACCGCGGCAGCCTCTCGGATCTGCTCCTCACTGAGGCCCGACTGCGCGACCAGGTCGTCCCACGAGGTGGCGTCGACCAGCGCGCGGTACGCCTCGACCCCGTTCGTGAGGGTGCTGAGGAACCCGGTGTCGAGCACCGACGGGTCGGTGGCGGCGGCCTCGAAGACGACCTTCGACATGCCTCTGATGAGAGCGAGGTCGCCTCCAGGACGCACCTGCAGGTTCATGGTGCTCGTCCCCGTGGCCTTGAACCGCGCCATGTCGACGAAGTCGTGCGGCACGATGGTGCGGGTGGCGGCAGCCTCGACGAGCGGGTTGACGTGCACGACCTGGGCGCCGCGCGTCACGGCATCCGCCAGCGCGGTGAGCATGCGCGGAGCATTGGAGGCCGCGTTCACGCCGAGCACGAAGAGCGCGTCGCAGTCGTCCCAGTCGTGAAGGTCGACCGTGCCCTTGCCGGTGGCGATCGACGCTTTGAGCGCGCGACCGGAGGCCTCGTGGCACATGTTCGAGCAGTCGGGCAGGTTGTTCGTGCCGTACTCGCGCACCATCAGCTGGTAGAGGAACGTGGCCTCGTTGCTGAGCCGCCCGGAGGTGTAGAACGACGCCTCATCGGGGCTGTCCAGTGCCTGCAGCTCGTCGCCGACGAGCGCGAACGCGTCGTCCCACGAGATCGGCACGTAGTGATCAGTCGCCGCGTCGTAGACCATCGGCTCGGTCAGGCGCCCCTGGTCTTCGAGATCGAAGTCGGGCCAGGTCGCGAGCTCCGTGACGGTGTGCTCGGCGAAGAACCGACGATCCACCCGCTTGCGCGTCATCTCCCAGGTGACGTGCTTGATGCCGTTCTCGCAGATGTCGAGCTTCAGATTGCCGGGGTCGTCCGGCCACGCGCATCCGGGGCAGTCGTAGCCCGAGACCGCGTGGTTCATCTGCAGCATCGCGAGGGGACCGGCGATCGGCTCGCTCTCCCTCAGCACGACTCGACCCACCGACACCGCCGCGCCCCAGCCGGCGGCGGGGTGACCGTACGGCTTGCGCGACCAGGGCCGATCGGTGCGCGGACCGTAGCCGCCCTGACGCGGCTCGGCGGGCATCAGCCCGAAGGCCGTTCCGGCGGTTCCCGCTGTTCCGGCTGTTCCCCGGTCATCGAGCATGCTGTGCCCCTTCTTCGGCGTAAGCAGACGACGCGTGGCCGTCGACGCGCACCCGATGCGCGTGCGAGTAGATGTTCATCGATCGTCCGCGGACGAATCCGGCGAGCGTCACCCCTGACTCCTCGGCGAGCTCCGCTGCCAGAGACGAGGGCGCCGAGACGGCACTGAGCACAGGGATTCCGGCCATCGCGGCCTTCTGCACGAGCTCGAAGCTGGCTCGACCGGAGACCTGGAGGATCTGCCGGCGCAGTGGCAGCCGGTCGTTCAGCAGCGCCCAGCCGACGACCTTGTCGACCGCGTTGTGACGCCCGACGTCTTCGCGCAGCACGAGCAGTTCACCGGAGTCGGCGTCGAACAGCGCCGCTGCGTGCAGACCTCCTGTCTTGTCGAATGCAGCCTGCTCCGCACGCAGTCGATCCGGAAGCGCGGCGATCTGCTCGGCATCGACCTGCACGTCATCCTGGTCGACCGGATGGCGAGACACCGTGCGCACAGCGTCGATGCTGGCCTTGCCGCAGACGCCGCACGAACTGGTGGTGTAGAAGCGTCGGGCAGCATCGGGGTCGGGAAGCGCGACGCCGCGAGCCAGGCTGATGTCGAGGACGTTGTACGTGTTCTCCTGGCCACCCGTGCCCGGGCCGCCGCAGTGGATCGCCGAGTGGAACTCGGAGCCTTCGGCGATGATCCCCTCGGACACGAGGAACCCGGCCGCCAGCTCGACGTCGTGCCCTGGAGTGCGCATCGTGACAGCGAGCGGCGAGCCCGCGACGCGGATCTCCAGCGGCTCCTCGACGGCCAGCGTGTCGGCGCGACGGCTCGCACCCTCGCCGAGGGTGAGCTTCAGAATCGGTCTCCGCGTCGTGATCCGCCCCACACCAGCGAGCGTACTCCGCGGTCACGGGATCGGATCGATACGTCATCGGGAGGCCGATACCTGGGTACCCTAAGCCCATGAGCGCGCCTCGCAACTCACGTCGGACACCCGCAGCCCTCGCCATGGCGGCGATCGTCGCCCTGGCGCTCACCGCGTGCACCGGCGGTGGAGGCGAACAGGGCACGACGAGCGACGGCGGCCAGGGATTCCCCGACGACGGCTGCACCCACATCGCGGTCGCCACCTCGTCTGAGAAGGTCAACATGCTCGACGAGCTGGCCGAGGCGTTCAAGGATTCACCTGAGCACGAGGGGCTCGAGACGTGCGCCACGGTGCGCCCGACCAACGTGTCGTCCGGCAACGCGACGCGCTTCCTGACCTCCGGCGAAGACTGGCCGAGCGACGACACGTCGCTCTGGCCCACCCTGTGGTCTCCGGCATCCACCGTCTGGACCGATCGCGTGGCGGCCGCCGCATCACCCAGGCTCGTGGGCGAACCGAAGTCGTTCACGCGCACGCCCGTCGTGTTCGGCATGCCCGAGCCGATGGCCACGGCCCTCGGCTGGCCGAACACCCCCATCAGCATCACCGACCTCGAGACCCTCTGCCAGGACCCCGCGGGGTGGGGCAGCGTCGGCAAGGACATCTGGGGTGCCTTCAAGATCTCGAAGACCAACCCCAACACCTCGACCACCGGGCTCTCGACCATCCTGATGCAGTCGTACGAGGCGACCGGCAAGCTCGAGGGACTCACCTCGGCCGATGTCGAGGCCGCGGCGGACTTCTCGCGGGTGTTCGAGGAGTGCGTCATCCACTACGGCGACACCACCGGAAACGTGCTCTCGACGCTCTATGACGAGACGCAGAACGGCTCCAACGGCTCGGCCTACGTCTCGGCCGTGGCGCTGGAGGAGACCTCGCTGCTGAACTACAACCAGGGCAACCCCGACTCGCACACCGTGCAGCCGGGCGAGACCCTGACGCCGCCGAAGACCAAGCTCGTCGCCGTCTATCCCGAAGGTGGCTCCATGTGGTCGGACAACCCGATCACCGTGCTCGGGGCCGATTGGGTGACGGCCGAGCAGCGCACGGCCGGGGAGGCCTTCGCCGAGTTCGTGCAGACGACCGCGGCGCAGAAGATCCTGCCCGAGTACGGCTTCCGCCCGCTCGACGAATCGGTGCCGCTGGGCGACCTGTTCACCCCGAAGTACGGAGTCGATCCCGCTCAGCCCGCCGTGACGCTGCCGAAGCCCGAGGTCGACGTGATCTCGACGGCGATCGACCAGTGGACGCAGGTGCGCAAGCCCTCGTCGGTGCTCGAGCTCATCGACATCTCAGGGTCCATGGACGACCCGATCGGCGACGGACGCTCGCGCCTCGACGGAGCGATCGAGGGTGCGCAGTCGACGCTGAACCACTTCCGCTCCACCGATGAGATCGGCGTCTGGGCGTTCACGACCGGCATCTCCTCCGACGAGGGTGAGGGCATCCAGGTGCTCCGCGACGTGAGCGCGCTCGGCTCGGACGGCGAGAAGCTCGACTCGTCGCTCGATGACCTGCGCTACGCGCAGCGCAACGGCACTCCGCTCTACGACTCGATCCTGCTCGCGTACGAGGCGATGAGCGAGCGGGCCGAACCCGGTCGCATCAACGCGATCGTGGTGCTCTCGGACGGCGAGGACACCGACTCGAGCACCTCGCTCGACTCGCTCATCGCCAAGATCGGCAAGAGCACGAAGGAGGGCGGAGATGACGCTCCCGTGCGTATATTCCCGATCGCGTATGGAGAGGGTGCTGACACCTCGGCACTGCAGCGCATCGCGGATGTGACGGGCGGACAGCTCTTCGACGCCTCGGACGCCGAACGCATCGACCTCGTCTTCGCCTCCGTGATCAACAACTTCTGAGGTCTCGCGATGCCGTATCTCTCCTCGTCGAACAACCCGTGGCTCGAGGATGCCGTCGCAGGCATATCCGGTCAGAACATCTACGTCGACCCCGACGTGTCGGGCGGACAGGCGCTCACCGACGCCCTCGCCGGGGTCGTTCCCGGTGACGGATCGATCGCGGTGGTCGTGCTGCCGGGGGATGCTGCGCGCGACACCCCGTACAACACCTACATCCTCGAACAGCTCACCGCGGGCGCGAGTCAGCAGACCGTGATCGTCGCGATCGGCGATGACCTGCAGGCCGCATCGGCGACGATCGACGACGCGCTGCGCATCGCGAACGAGAACGAGTCCTCGGGTGGCAGCCTGCAGGATCAGCTGCTCGAGACCGTGACCGAGATCTCAGCCGAGACCCCGACCTCATCGGGGTCTGACTCCGGTGTCGCCGGGCCGGTGATCCCGCTGGTGATCGGAGGCGTGGTTCTCGTAGCAGCCGCCGTGACCGCTGCCGGCCTGATCGCGCGTCGTCGACGTCGCACCCCGGCCGTCTCGATCGACCCGGTGCCCGCCGGCATCCGTCTGCGAGTGAACCGTCTGCGTGAACTCCGCGCCGACTACGCCGCAGTGCCGGGCAGCCCGGTGGCGGCCGAGACGGCGGCGGGGATCGACGCCCTCGCCTCGCACGTCGAGCAGCTGTTCATCCGTCTCGACGCCAAGGCCGGCGAGGATCAGAGCGTGCGGGCCGAGGCCGAGTACTCCGACAAGCTCGCCCGCCTGGTCGCGGCCCTCGACCGCGACTACCTGCTCGACCTGCTCACCCGGCCCGACCTGTGGGATGCCCCCGACGAGCGCATCTCCGAGGTGCGCGAGGCGCTGTCGTCGGTGACCACCCAGATCGTCGACAACATCAAGCAGGTCAACGCCCGCAAGGGACTGCTGTTCCAGGTGTCGCTCGACTCGCTCATCGGTCGCAGCGAGCTGCGCGACTGGGAGCGTCAGTTCAAGCAGAGCTCCGGGGAGTAGTCACCGCTCAGCGCATCCGAACGGCGGCGTCGACCACACGACCGTCGACGAGGTGCAGCACCCCGTGCATGCGCGGAAGGTGCACGAGATCATGCGTGACGAGCAGCGTCGAGGTGTTCCGTTCGTCGGTGAGCCGCAGGATGAGGTCGATGATCGCGGCCCCGCGTTCCTGATCGAGGGCGCTGGTCGGCTCGTCGACCAGGAGAACGCTCGGATCGTTCATCAGCGCGCGTGCGATGTTGACTCGCTGACGCTGTCCGCCCGAGAGCTGGTGCGGCCTCTTGTGGCCGTGCTCGGCGAGGCCCACCGCGGCGAGCAGTTCATCAGCGCGAGCTGCCGCCGTGGCGCGATCGCACCGGCTGTGCGGCGCCCCGAGCTCGTTCATGACGCTCAGCTGCTCGCGGGCGGTCAACGACGGGATGAGGTTGGGCTGCTGGAAGACGATCCCGATCCGTTCCCGCCGCAGACGCGTCGCCTCAGCCGGGTCGAGGGCCGTGACATCGCTGCCGTCGATGAGGATCTCGCCCGAATCCGGACGCAGAAGGGTGCCGGCGACGGCGAGCAGACTCGACTTGCCCGAGCCGCTCGGGCCCGTGATGCCGGTGACGGTTCCGGGGTGGGCGGTGAGGGAGACGCCGTCCACGGCGGTCACCCGGGAGTCGCCGTCGGGGAAGGTCAGGGTGATGTCATTCAGGCGGATCATCGGTTGCTCCCGAGGGCGGTGAGGGGGTCGGCGGAGGTGACGGAGCGCAGGGCGAAAGCGGCGCCTGCGAGGCCGAGGGTGATCATGATGCCCCCAGGAAGGAGGGTCGTGATCGGGCTGAGCAGGAACGGGAGGGCCGTGCCGGCGAGCATGCCGAGCACGGTGACGAGCCCCAGACCGATGCCGATGCCCCCCATCAGCACGATCAGCGCCTGACCCAACGCGTCGCGGATCAGGGACGGCGTGCTCGCGCCGAGCGCCTTGAGGACGGCGACGTCGCCCTTGCGCTGCATGGTCCACACGGTGAAGAAGGCCCCGATGACGAGTCCCGAGATGCCGAAGAGCATCGCCACCATGAGCAGTAGGGAACCGATCTCGGAGCGGAAGGCGCTCAGCGCCGTCAGCGATCCGAGGGTCGTCTCCGAGATCGTGTCGTTCGCGGCATCCGCGGCATCCCAATCAGGGGCGCCCGTGACGGCGAGCACCGTGGCGTAGGCATCGGGGTTTCCCGTGGATGCCGAGTACGCCTGCCAGTCGTGCAGGGTCATCTGAACGACGGGCGTATGGCTGTACCACGCGTCCCCCTCGACCGTCTCGACGTCGTAGAAGACGCCGGCGATCTCGATCTGCGCTCCGACCTTCACGCCGAGCGCGTCCGCAGCGGGCACCGACAGGCGCAGCTGCCCGTCCCCGGAGGGCGCACCCGCGTCGAAGCCGGGCTCGACACCGAACACCGCGATCGCAGCACGGGTGTCGTCGGTCTCGGCGCGGGTCTGACTGATGCCGAGGGGGCGCGCGTCGGTCACGCCGGACGTCGCCGCCCAGCCGTTCGCCTGCTGCTCGGTGATCGTGGAGTCGGCGAAGCTCGCCGTGCCGTCGCCACCCGACGGCGCGGAGAACACGATCCGTTCAGCGGGCAGTGCGAGCACACCCGACACGTTCTGGATGGCGAGGCCACCCGTCAGGCCGCTGAGGAACCCGACGAGAAGGGTGATGAGAGCGACGACGGAGCCGATGAGGATGAATCGCCCCTTGGCGAAGCGAAGATCGCGTAACGCGACGAACATGACGGTTGCCTTTCCTGTCTCCGATGCGGCGACCATTCCACTCTCGTCGTCGGCGCCATCGTGGTCATCGGCCACTCGGAGAGCGTTCCCCGCCCAGGATGAGTACGCCTCGATCGTCCTTTCGGACGATGCCGCGCTCGGTGCGTCGGCGTAGAGTTCGATCCATGGCGCATACCGCTCTGACCCCGGTGTTCGTGGGTCTGCGGACGGGCCTCCACGTCCTCTTCTTCGCCCTGACGGGGGTCGTCATCGCCCGTGCGGTGCTCGACCCGTCGCAGTCGAGCGTCGCCGCGATCGTGCTGGCACTGATCGTCGGCGTGACGTACGCCTCGGGTGTGCTGCTCGCCCGGCTCTCCCATGGTCGACGACCCGTGTCACTCGTCTGGTTGGCCCTGCTCTCGGCAGAGTGGCTCGGGTTGCTCTGGCAGAGTGCCGATGCCGCCTATCTCGTCTTCCCTCTGTTCTTCCTGTTCCTCCACCTGCTGGGACGCTGGGCGGGATCGGCCGCGATCCTCGTGTCGACGATCGTCGCGGTGTACGCCCTCGGCATTCACGGCGGGTGGAGCGTCGGCGGCGTGGTCGGCCCGTTCGTCGGTGCCGGCGTCGCACTCCTGATCGGCCTCGGCTACCAGGCTCTGGCGAAGGAGGCCCAGCAACGCGAAGCGCTGGTCAGTGAGCTGCTCGCGACCCGCGGACAGCTCGCCGCGCGGGAGCATGAATCCGGCGTCCTCGCAGAGCGCGCCCGCCTCGCCCGTGAGATCCACGACACGCTCGCGCAGGGACTCTCCAGCATCCAGATGCTGCTGCATGCCGCAGAGCGCGCCGACGACGCGCGCCCGGGGATCGAGCACATCAGGCTCGCTCGCGAGACGGCTGCTGCGAACCTCGTCGAGGCGCGGCGGTTCATCCGCGAGCTGACGCCTCCCCAGCTCGACGACCAGACCCTCGGCGGGGCGCTGCGCCGACTGGCCCGCACGCAATGGGCGACGCAGGGACTCGACGTGCAGGTGCGGGTGTCCGACACGGTCGTCCTGCCCATGCATCTGCAGACGGCCCTGCTGCGCATCACCCAGGGTGCGATCGCCAATGTCATCCAGCACGCTCACGCGAAGACGGCGACGGTCACGATCGGCATCGAGGACGACCACCTCCACTTCACCGTCGAAGATGACGGAACCGGGTTCGATGCGGAGATTCCTGCACCGGGGACCGCCGAGAAGTCGGATTCCTTCGGTCTGCGCGCCACCGCCGAGCGGGTGCAGCAGTTGGGCGGGAGGCTCGAGATCGATGCGGCACCAGGACGGGGAACGACGCTCACCGTCGACCTCCCTCTGACGGAGTTCGCATGATCCGCCTCGTCATCGCCGACGATCACCCCATCGTCCGCGCCGGTCTCACCGCCCTGTTCGGCCTCGAACCGGACCTGGAGGTCGTCGCAGAAGCGTCGACACCCGACGAGGCCGTCGCCTGCGCCGAGCGCGAGAACCCCGACGTGGTGCTGATGGACCTGCAGTTCGGCTCGCAGTCCCAGGCCACGGGCGTGGACGCGACGCGACGCATCCGTGCGCTCGAGGCTCCGCCCTACGTTCTCGTGCTCACCAACTACGACTCGGATGCCGACATCCTCGGCGCCGTCGAGGCCGGCGCGAGCGGCTACCTGCTGAAAGACGCCCCACCGCATGAGCTGACCGCCGCCGTGCGCGCGGCGGCAGCCGGAGAGAGCGCGCTCGCGCCGGTGATCGCCTCCCGCCTGCTCGACCGCATGCGCGCGCCCCGCGTCAGCCTCAGCAGTCGCGAGATCGAGGTGCTCGAGCTCGTCGCCGCCGGGCGATCGAACAGCGAGGTGGCAGAACGGCTCTTCGTCAGCGAGACGACCGTGAAGTCGCATCTCGCGCACATCTTCTCGAAGCTCGACGTCAGCTCACGCACCGCCGCGGTCTCGGAGGCCCGCCGGAAGGGCATCCTCCGCTGAGGCCTGGAGCGTCCCGGGAGATCCGGGCCGGATCGAGTGCTCACACGGGAGCGAGTGGTTCACCCACCCCCGCAGGGATCTCCACCACGACCAGATCGCCGGGCTTCACGACACCGCCGGCGACCACGACACCCATCACTCCCGCCTTGCGCACCGTGCGACCTTCGGAGTCGGTCCCGACGACCTGCTTCAGCAGACCAGACTCGAAACGATCGATCTGCAGACACGGGTTCCTCAGCCCCGTCACCTCGACCACGGCGTCCGCTCCCAGCCGCAGCAGCGTTCCTCGGGTGAGGGCGAGCAGATCGATCCCCTCGGTGGTGATGTTCTCGCCCAGTTCACCCGGAGAGACATCCGCGTCGACCTCATCGAACAGTTCTCGGTGCATGAGATGAACCTGGCGGAGATTGGGCTGCGTGGGGTCGCGTCGAACCCGGGAGAGATGCTGCACCTCAGCCGGGCTTTCCGCTGATCGTGAGACGACGCAGACGCGACCTCAGGCGGCGCCGAGCAGTTCCGTCATCTTGGCGTAGAACACGGCGGGGTCCCCCGCGAGCGATGCCTTCACCATCGCGCTCCAGTCGTCGACGATCACCTCGATCGAACCGTCCGCGAGGCCGTCGAGTGACCGACGGGCCACGTCGCGAGGATCGATCTTGGGCCCGTCGTAGTTCGCCATGAGATCCGTGTCGGCGGCACCGAGATGCACGCCCTGCACGAGGGTTCCCTGACCGGCGAGCTCCAGCCGAACCCCGTTGGTCATGTTCCATGCCGCAGCCTTCGCGGCGGCATACCCTCCGGCACCCGGCGACGCGAACCACGACAGCGCCGACAGCACGTTCACGACCGCGCCGCCGCCGTTCGCAGAGAGGATGGGAGCGAACTCGCGGATCACGTCGAGGGTGCCCCAGAGGTGGGTGTCCATCTCGCGGCGCAGATCCGGCAGGTCGCCCGTCACCAGGCCGGCACCCGTGGATATCCCCGCGTTGTTCACGACGACAGTCACGTCCTGGGCCACACCGGCCGCCGCGACGATCGATTCGTGATCGAGCAGATCGAGCCGCATCGGCACCACGCGCCGGTCGTCGAAGTCGAGCGTGTCGGTGCGGCGGGCAGTCGCGTAGACGGTTCGGGCACCGCGTTCGAGCAGTTCGAGCACGAACTGACGGCCGATTCCGCGGTTTGCTCCGGTCACGAGGGCGATCTGGTCAGTGACGTTCATGGGTTCCTTGCTTCGCTGGGATTCTGCGCTCTCCGGCCCGATCGGGCCGACACCACTACGCTAGAACTTGACGTTGACGTCAAGGTCAAGTCCCAGTCACGAACACGGAGGAACGGATGCGGATCGGCGAGGTCGCACGTCAGGCAGGGGTCAGCACGAGGGCGCTCCGCTATTACGAAGAGCAGGGGCTGCTCGCCTCGGAGCGCACGCCCAGCGGACAGCGCGAGTATGCCGCGTCGGCCGTTGAGCGCGTCCGACTCGTTCAGCAGTTCTTCACTGCGGGGGTGCCGAGCCGCACGATCGCGCAGCTGCTGCCCTGCGTCGACACCGGACACGGTTCCCCGGAGGCCTTCGCCCTGCTGGCAGCGGAACGCGATCGCATCACCGGCGCCATCGAGGGGCTCACGGCCGCCCGCGATGCCCTGGACCTCATCATCGACACCGCCCACAACCCCACGCCGGAACACTGCCCGGCCCTCCGGCATCCAGCGTGGGAACCACACGTCACCATCGAGGCGGCCGCAACCACGCACGCCCGGATCTGAGCTCGCTGAAGGGCCTCAGCGACCAGGTGCGACCGCGGCAGGCGCTCACATGTTGTAGACGGCGCGTCGGTGCGCGACACGTACGACCGTCACGAGCACCTGCTCATCGGTGACCTCGTAGAGAACCCGATAGTCGCCGACTCGGATTCTCCAGGCGTTGTCGTACCGGCCAGCTTGCGGCATCCGTGTGGACGCGGATCGTGCTCGAGATCGGCCACCCCGCCGAGTATCCGTCGGCGAATCTGCGGGTCGAGCTTGCGGATGTCTCTGGCAGCCGCAGTCGTGAACTCGACCCGAAAGCGCGTCACGCGACTTCTGCGCGCAGCTCATCCAGCGACACCCGCTGACCATCATCAGCCGCTCGAGCGACCGCGAACTCGGCGGCGTCGCGGGCCGCCTCGAGTTCTTCGAGCAGCTCGAGGTCATCGACGCTGATCACCACGGCCGTCAGCTTGCCATGGCGCGTGACGCCCACGCGCTCTGAGCCATAAGCGACCCCGCCGAGAACATCGGCAAGGCTGTCACGCAGATCCTTCGACGGTACGCTGCGGGTGATCGTGTTCATATGTCGAGAATATCACTTATGTACATAATGCCGACATTCTGCCTCGCCGGCTGTTGTGAAGACACGGCCCTCAGGAAGCGGAAGGAGCAGCGGTGGAGGCGCGCACGATCAGCTGCGAGCCCAGAGTCACGACGTCGTCGATCGCCGTGCCGTTCATCGCCTGCAGCAGCAGATCCACGGCGAGCGCACCGCTGCGTTCGATCGGCATCCGCACCGTGGTGAGCGCTGGCGTGACCGCGCCGGCCAGGTCGATGTCGTCGATGCCCACGATGCTGATGTCGGCGGGGCAGCGCTTGCCGAGCTCGAGCAGTCCTGCCTCGAGTCCGAGGGCGACGAGGTCGTTGTAGGCGATCACGGCCGTGGCACCGCTCGCTGCGGCCGGGGCGGCGGCCGCTCGGCCACCCTGGATGGATGCGGCGTGGTGGCTGAGGCCGGTGAGACGGATGCCGTGGCGCTCGCATGCGCGGGCCACGGTGTCGGCGCGACGCACATCGGCCCACGATCCGCGAGGACCCGCCGCGTACGCGATATGCGTGTGGCCCAGCGCTGCGAGGTGCTCGATCGCCTGCGCCGGCCCGTGCTCGGTGTCCATCAGCACGCAGGGGGCGCCGTCGATCTGGCGGTTCACCACGACGTAGGGGGTGTCGCCGACCAGTTCGAGCACGTCGGCATCGGGAAGGCGAGGGCTGCACAGCAGCATCCCGTCGAGCTTGCGGGCCTGCTCGATCTGCTCGCGCTCACGGCGCAGGTCTTCATCGGCGTCGAACAGCACGATGCGGTGGCGCCCGTGCCACGCCTGCCCCTGGATCGCCTTGAGCAGCGTCGCGTAGACAGGGTTCGACACGTCGGGCACGACGACCCCGAACGTGCGGGTCGCGGTGGCTGACTGCGGGGTGGAGTAGCCGAGCTCCCCCGCGGCTTCGAGGACGCGACCGAGGGTGTTCGGCGCGAGACGATCCGGCTCTCCGAATGCGCGGGAGGCGGTCGCGATCGAGACGCCTGCTCGTCGTGCCACGTCCGTCAGCGTCGCTGCCATCTTCACCTCCCGCTCTCGCAGCAATCCTACGATCCCCCACTCGGATGTAAAACGTGTTGACAAGTTTGTACAAAAGATGCACACTGATTTGCATGACGATCAACGCCGATCACCCTCAGCGGTGCGCGGCCCCGAGCGAAGGAGCCACCGCGTGAGCATCCCAGCACCGGCCCTGCGCCGCACGACCTCTGCGACCGCATCCCCCGTGGTCGCCCCGACCGCTGCAGGCATCCTGCACCTCGGACTCGGCAGCTTCCACCGCGCACACCAGGCCGTCTACACCGCAGCAGCACTCCAGTCCGCCGGCGGCGACTGGGGAATCGTCGGCGTCGCATCGCGTTCGCGCTCGATCGTCGACGCGATGCACGCGCAGGACATGCTCTACTCGGTCGCGACCATCAGCCCCGGCAGCACGTCGCTGACCATCCCCGGCGTGCACACCGACGCGTTCGTCGGCGCCGAGCAGCCCGAGCGCGTGATCGCGCAGATCGCCGACCCCGGCATCCGCATCGTGACCCTCACCGTCACCGAGAACGGCTACAGCTACTCCCCCGCGACGCAGCGCCTCGATCTCGACGACGACACCGTGCGCGCCGACCTCCGTGGCGGTGCCGCTCGCTCGACGATCGGCCAGCTCGCCCGCGGCCTGCAGGCCCGTGCCGCTGCCGGCGGCGCACCGATCTCGATCCTCAGCTGCGACAACCTCTCGTCGAACGGCGCGCACACCGAGAAGCTCGTTCGCGAGTTCCTGCACGAGCTGCCGGGCTCGGAGGGCGCAGATGCGCTCGCGTTCCTCGACCGCTCCGTCTCGTTCCCCTCGAGCATGGTCGACCGCATCGTGCCCTCGACGACCGCCGAGCTGCGCACCCGCGTGAGCGCCCTGCTCGGCGCCACCGACGACATCCCCGTGCCCGCAGAGCCCTTCACGATGTGGGCGATCGAAGACCGCTTCGCCGGCGGCCGCCCCGCCTGGGAGGCCGGCGGCGCCGTGTTCACCGACGAGGTCGGACGCTACGAGCAGATGAAGGTGCGGCTGCTCAACGGCACGCACTCCCTCATCGCCTACCTCGGTGCGCTCAGCGGAGTCGGCACGATCCCCGAGGCGATCGGACTCGACGGCATCGAGAGTGCCGCGCGCGCCGTGCTGCGTGACGAGTACGAACCCTCGATCGAGGTGCCGTCCGGCGTCGACATCCGCGCCTACGAGAGCGAGCTGTTCGAGCGCTGGGCCAACAGCGCCCTCGGCCACCGCACCAGCCAGGTCGGAACCGACGGCTCGGTCAAGCTGCGTCAGCGCATCCCCGAGCCGGCCATGCTCGCCATCCGCAACGGCGGGATGCCGCACCTGATCGCCCTGACTGTCGCCGGCTACCTGTCGTGCCTCGCTCCCCTGCCGGGCTTCGACCCCGGCCCGCACGCCGCCGCGATGACCGACGGCGCCCGCGAACGCCTCGCAGGATACGCGGCGAGCGCTCGCGACGGACGCGAGCTCGCGCAGCGCGTGATCGGCGAACTGCACCTGTTCGGTGATGAACTCGGATCTCAGGATGCGTTCATCACCCGCGTCGGCGAGCTCGTCGAGACCATCCAGCGACGCGGCGTCGATGCCGCGATCGCCGATGCCGTCTCGGCATCCCAGACCACATCATCACTCACCGGCGCAGAGGAGATGCAGCCATGAAGGCTCTCGCCATCCACGGCAAAGAAGACATCCGCTGGGAGGACCGCGAGGTTCCCACCCCCGGCGACGGCGAGGTGCGCCTCCGCGTGAACTACGTGGGCATCTGCGGATCCGACCTGCACTACTACTTCCACGGCGCCAACGGCGAGTACACGATCCAGGAGCCGCTGACCCCCGGTCACGAGCTCTCGGGTGTCGTCGACCTCGATCCGTCAGGTCGCCTCGCACCGGGAACCCCCGTCACCGTGCACCCCGCGCGCTACGGCCCCGAGGTGCCCGGTCTCGAGGACCGCCCGCACCTGCGCCCCGGCGGTGACTACTTCGGCAGCGCCGCGGCGAACCCGCACCGTCAGGGCGGAGCATCCGAGCTGCTGATCGTCGAAGAGCAGATGATCCGCGTGCTTCCGGCTTCGCTTCCCCTCGAGCGCGCCGCCCTCGCCGAGCCTCTGGCCGTCGCGATCCACGCCGTGAACCTCGCCGGCGACATCGCAGGCAAGCGCGTGCTCGTGATCGGCGCAGGGCCCATCGGCCTCCTCGTCGTGGCCGCCGCCGTCAACGCGGGGGGATCGGTCGTCGGCGCCAGCGACGTGCGCGAAGAGCCCCTCGATCGGGCGAAGAACCTCGGCGCGACCGAGGTCTCGCTCGTCGGCCGCGACACGATCGACAACGAGTCGTACGACGTGGTCTTCGAGTGCTCCGGCGTCGGAGTCGCCCTCACGCAGGCCGTCCGCGCCGCCCGCCGTGCCGGCACGATCGTGCAGGTCGGGATGCTCCCGAACGCCGATATCGGAGTGAACCTCGCCCCGATGCTCGCGAAGGAGCTGACCATCCGCGGCGCCTTCCGCTTCTCCACCGAGATCGACGACGCGGTCGCCCTGCTGGCCGAGTCCGACGCCCTCGACTCCGTCATCTCTCACGTCCTCCCGGCATCCGACGCCGTCCAGGCCTTCGAGCTCGCCCGCAACTCGTCCGCTTCGGCGAAGGTCCTGCTCTCCCTCTAGCGACACCCCACCCGACACCCGCCTGTTCCTGGTCCGAAGGAGTACCTCCCATGTCAGAACCGCAGACGACGGCCACCGCCGTCGACCCCGCCGAGAAGAGGTCGGTCAAAGACCTCGTCCGCGCCGCCATCTCCGGATGGCTCGGCACGGCGCTCGAGTTCATGGACTACCAGCTCTACTCGCTGGCCGCCGCGCTCGTCTTCGCCGACCTGTTCTTCTCCTCCGAGAACCCGGCAGTCGCCGTGGTCGCCGCGATGGCCACCTACGGGGTCGGCTACGTCGCCCGCCCGGTCGGTGCGTTCTTCTTCGCTCGTCTCGGTGACAAGACCGGCCGCACGAAGGTGCTGTTCTACACGATCCTCCTGATGGGTCTCGCGACCACCCTGATCGGCTTCCTGCCGACCTACAACCAGGTGGGCGTGCTCGCACCGATCCTCCTCGTGCTGCTGCGCATCGCGCAGGGCTTCGGCGCGGGAGCCGAGATCTCCGGTGCCGGCGTCATGCTCGCCGAGTACGCACCGGCCAAGCGCCGCGGCATCATCGCCTCGCTCGTCGCCCTCGGCACCAACTGCGGCACGCTGCTGGCCTCGGGCATCTGGGCCATCCTCCTCGTCGCCTACAGCGAAGACGAGGTCATCGCCTGGGCATGGCGCATCCCCTTCATCGCCAGCGCGGTCATCATGCTCTTCGCGATCTGGGTGCGCTTCAACCTCAAGGAGACCCCGGTCTTCGAGGAGCGCGACGACGTCGTCGACGGCAAGGCGCTCTCCCGCGACGAGGTCGTGAAGCTCGCCACCGAGACCAACGACATCCGCACTCTCGAGGCGCTGCAGCGCAAGCCGTGGAAGGCGTTCTCGATCGCGCTGCTGCTGCGCTTCGGCCAGGCCGGCAACTCCGGCATGATCCAGACGTACCTGATCAGCTACATCACCGTCGTGCTGCTGCTCGACCGCTCGATCGGCGTCAACGCCGTGATCGTCTCGTCGCTCGTCGCCTTCATCACCGTGCCGCTGTCCGGTTGGCTCGGCGATCGCTTCGGCCGCAAGCGCATGTACATGGTCTGGTCGATCGTCGCGCTCATCGTCATCGTCCCGACGATCCTCATGATCAGCAGCAAGGACACCGTGCAGGTCTTCGTCGGCTATGTCGTGCTGCACAACCTCGCGGTGATGAGCTTCGCATCGCTCGAGAACCTCACGCTGCCCGAGCTCTTCGGCTCCCGCAACCGCTACACCTTCACGGCCATGGCACGAGAGATCGCCGCCATCGTCGCGACCGGTGCGGGCCCCGTCATCGCCGCCGCATGGGTGTCGGCCGTCACCGGCTCGTTCATCCCGATCATCATCATGCTGTTCATCTTCACCCTGAGCGCGCTCGTCGCATCGATCTGGATGCCCGAGGTCGCCGGTCGCGATCTGACGGACCCCCGCGACGCGATCTGACCGAACCGCTCATCACGACCCGGGGTGCGGGCGCCCGAACGCCCGCACCCCCACTTCGACCCGCTTCTTCAGGAGAACGACATGACCATCGAGATCGTCGACGTCAACATCACCAGCCCCGGACGCAACTTCGTCACGCTCAAGATCACGACCTCCGACGGCATCGTCGGCCTGGGTGACGCCACTCTCAACGGACGCGAGCTCGCCGTCGCCTCGTATCTCTCCGAGCACGTCGCCTCGATGCTCATCGGCCGCGACGAGGACCGCATCGAAGACACCTGGCAGTACCTCTACCGCGGCCCGTACTGGCGTCGCGGCCCGGTGACCATGGCGGCGATCGCCGCGGTCGACATGGCGCTCTGGGACATCAAGGCCAAGAAGGCCGGGATGCCGTTGTACCAGCTGCTCGGCGGCGCCAGCCGCGAGGGCGTCCGCGTCTACGCCCACGCGTCGGGCACCGACTACGCCGCACTCAAGAACGCCATCACCGGCTACGAGGAGCTCGGCTACACCGCGGTGCGCGTGCAGACCGGCGTGCCCGGCCTCGGCCAGATCTACGGCGTCTCGTCCACCGGCCCCGGCGTGCGCTACGACTACGAGCCCGCCAAGCGCTCGGGCGACCGCCCCAGCGAAGAGACGTGGGACACCCGCAACTACCTCAACCACATGCCGGGGATCTTCTCGCAGATCCGCGAGGATTTCGGCACCGACCTGCGCATCCTGCACGACGGACACCACCGGATGTCGCCGATCGAGGCCGCACGCTTCGCGAAGGACATCGAGCCCTACGACCTGTTCTGGCTCGAGGACTGCACCCCGGGTGAAGACCAGACCGCGCTGCGCCTGGTGCGCCAGCACTCGACGACGCCGCTCGCGATCGGCGAGGTCTTCAACTCGGTCTTCGACTACCAGACCCTCATCACCGAGCGCCTGATCGACTACGTGCGCTCTGCCGTCACCCACACCGGTGGCATCACGGCCATGAAGAAGCTGCTCGACTTCGCCGCGATCTACGGCATCAAGTCCGGCATCCACGGTCCGACCGACATCTCGCCCGTCGGCATGGCCGCGGCGCTGCACCTCGACCTCGCGATCCACAACTTCGGCATCCAGGAGTACATGCCGCACAACGAGCAGACGCTCGAGGTGTTCCAGACCTCCTTCACGTTCGACAAGGGCTTCCTGCACCCCGGCGACAAGCCCGGACTCGGTGTCGACCTCGACGAGGATGCCGCGGCAGGCCACGACTACACGAAGGCCTACCTGCCGGTGAACCGTCTGCTCGACGGGACCGTCCATGACTGGTGAGGCCATGACTGGTGAGGCCATGACTGGTGAGGCCATGACTGGTGAGGCCATGACCGGCGAGCCGCGCCGGGTCGCCCTGCCGCAGCGCACGGTCGACTCGAGACTGATCGTCGTGGCACGGGCGAAGCGGGCGGAGGACTACGACGCCGTGCTCGACGTGCTCGTGGACGCCGACATCCGCAGTGTCGAGCTCACGCTCACGACTCCGGGTACGTTCGAGCACTTCCCCCAGCTGCTCGCGCGGTTCGGCGACACGGTCGACCTCGGAATCGGCACCGTCACCAACACGGCCGACCTGGCTCGGGCGATCGAGGTCGGCGCGGCGTACATCGTCACCCCGATCACGTCGACCGACTTCGTCACCCAGGCGACGGATGCCGGTGTGCCGATCGTCCCGGGCGGACTCACGCCGACCGAGCTGTTCGCCTCGTGGTCTGCGGGTGCGTCTGCGGTCAAGGTGTTCCCCGCGGGTCAGGTCGGCCCCGCATATCTGAAGGACCTGCGTGGGCCTTTCCCCGACCTCGTCGCGGTGCCTTCCGGCGGAGTCGACCTCGCGGGTGCTGAGGCCTGGCTGCGAGCCGGTGCGGTCGCGGTGAGCGTGGGCGGTCCGCTGCTCGGCGATGCGTTCAACGGTGGCGATCTCGCCGCGTTGCGCGAGCGCGCGGCCGCGTTCGTCGAGGTGTGCGCGCGGGACTCCGCGTGACCTCGCCGTCTGTCGTCACCCTCGGTGAGACCATGGCGCTCGTGCGCACGACCGAGATCGGCTCGCTGCGGCACGCGAACTCCCTGGCGTTCGGCATCGGCGGCGCCGAGAGCAACGTCGCGATCGGCCTCGTCCGGCTCGGCATCCCGACGTCGTGGCTCGGACGCGTGGGCGACGACTCCCTCGGTGAGCGCGTCGCGCGGGAGATCCGCGGCGACGGCGTCGACGTGCGAGCGATCGTCGACCCGGATGCCGCGACCGGCCTCATGGTGAAGGAGCGCCCGTCTGCGGCATCCACCGCCGTGCATTACTACCGCGCGGGGTCGGCCGGATCCCGGCTGCGGCCGGAGGATCTGCCGGACGGATGGGTCGAACACGCCTCCCTGCTGCACATCACCGGCATCACTCCCCTGCTGTCCGACACGGCCGAGGCTGCCGTGCACCTCGCGATCGACCGGGCGCGTGCAGCCGGAACCAGGGTGAGCTTCGACATCAACTACCGTTCGGCGCTCGCCTCCCCCGCGGTCGCGGGCCCGGCGCTGCGCGACATCGCCGAGCGTTCCGATGTCGTCTTCGGCGGCGCCGAGGAGTTCGCCATCCTGTATCCCGGGATCTCGGTGGCGGATGCGGCGGCACGACTGCACGATGCCGGGTGCGCGACGACCGTGCTCAAGCAGGGTCCCGACGGCGCCTCGGTCTTCACAGCCGGATCCGTGGTCGGCGCGCCCGGATTCACGATCGCTCCGGTCGACACCGTGGGTGCGGGCGACGCCTTCGTCGCCGGCTATCTCAGCGCTCTGCTCGACGGCCAGGATCTCGAGGCCGTGCTGCGGCGAGCGAACGCCTGCGGCGCGATGGCCTGCCTGGTTCCCGGTGACTGGGAGGCCGCTCCGACCCTGCGCGATCTCGAGCGGTTCGTCGACGGCGATTCCGACCCGGTGCGGCGCTGATCCGGCGTTGAAGCAGCCCGAGAACGCGTAGCCTCGAAGGATGTCCAAAGCCGTCATTTCTCCGTCCACGGCTTCCGGCCTACCCGATGCAGAGCCCGCGCGGAGAGCGCTGTTCTCGCACGCTGCGGTGAACTCCCGACTGGTCGCGCTCGTCTACCGACTCCTGGCGCTGGCTGTCATCCTCACCGGTGTCATCCGGCACGCCAACCTCCTGACCGGCGACCCCTCGTGGACGACCGTGCTGTTCTACACGATGGTCAGCAATCTGCTCTGTCTCGCCTGGGTGCTGTTCCTCATCGTCCGGACCATCCGAGACCTGCGTCAGAGCGGCCCGTTCGGCACCTCGACGCCCAGTGCCAGGGGCAGCGGAGCGGTGATGTTCGCGATCACCGTCACGATGCTCATCTATCTGATCGTGCTCGTGCCCACGCGGTTCGCCGACGGCGACGCCGAGATCTTCTCGCTCACCGACAACCTGATCCACATCATCACGCCGGTGCTGGTCATCGTCGACTGGCTGCTCTTCGTGCCGAAGGGATCGTTCCGGTGGGTCGACCCGCTGCTGTGGACGCTCGTCCCCTACGCGTACCTGACGTGGGCGTTCGCCTATGGAGCGCTCGGCGGAGAGTTCACGCCCGGCCAGACGTATCCGTACCCCTTCATGGACGTCGACGCGCTCGGTCTCGGCGGCGTCGCCCAGTGGATCATCGCCCTGACGATCGCCCTCATCGCTGTGGGCTTCGTGTTCGTCATCATCGACCGCCTGCTCGGCGCACTCGCTCGACGGGTCGCACGGCACTGATCCGGTCCCTCTCCTGACGGTTCCGGTCCCTTCACGGGGCCCGTTCCCTTCGAGGGAGGCCGCTGTTCCATCTGCAGGAGCGAAGCACGGATGCAGGACCGAACTCGAGCGTCTGTCCCGCATCCGTGCTCGAGTCCTGCAGATGTGTCGTCCTCGCCGCCGAGTCAGTTGATGATCTCGGCGCGATCGTCGACGTGAAGGGCGGCTACCCTCTCCCGCCAGGTGGCGAGCGCCTCCGGTGAGAGACGGGTCCAGTCGAGCACTTCGCGCACGACCCTCAACGGCGCACTGCTGCGATAGGAGCGGGTCGGATTGCCGGGGAACTTCTTGTCCGTCACATTCGGATCGTTCTCGAAGTCGCCGGTCGGCTCGACCTCGTACACGCGCGGCTCGCGATCACCCGGCGCGAGCTCGGCGGCGAGACCCGCGCCATCAGCCACGGCCGTGAAGTAGATGTGATTCATCACGATCTCGGGGCGGTAGTTCGACGCGAACCCCGCCGTCAGGAGGTCACCCGGGCGCAGATCCGCCTTGGTGCCGTGGAAGAAGGGCCCGTCATCCAGTGCGTCGCTCACCGGCACAGCCTACGACTGCTCCGGATGCCGCGGAAGGGCACTCTGCCCGGGCGCCGATCTGCACGTGAGGGGAAGATCCGCGCCCGGAGAAGGCACTGCTCGTGGGGAGGACACTGCGCCCGGAGAAGGCACTGCGCCTGGGGAGGGCAATGCCTGGGGAGGGCAATGCCTGGGGAGGGCAATGCCTGGGGAGGGCAATGCCTGGGGAGAGCGCGCTGCGCGTGGGGAGGAGACCTGCGCCTGGGGAGGATGAATCCTCGGATTCTCTCCTCCCGAAGCGCAGTCCTCCTCCCGACGGAGCCCCTGTCTCAGTCGCTCAGTCGCCGGAGCGACGCGTGCCGACACCCGGCTCGTCGTTGTGGACAGACTCGTCCTGCACGGATGACTCCGAGGACGGATCGACCCGCACCGGACCCGACCCTCCGGAGTCCGCGCCGGCATTGCCCGCGGGAATCTCCCCGACCTGGTCGGGGTCGTCGGCATCCCGATCCTCGATGAGCGCCGCGATCCCGTCTTCGGAGGGTTCTGCGCCGCTCACATCCCTGCCGGACTTCTCACCGTCGCTGGTCACTCGGTGCCGTCCCGCAGATCCGACGGCGCATCGCCGCTGTGCGGCAGGCCTTCGTCTTCCGGGGCGAGGTCGCCCTGTCCGTCCTCGCCGAGCTCGGCCTCGAGCGGCTCGTCGCCCTGTGTCTCAGGCTGCGAGGTGTCGGTGGGGAACGTCCCATCGGTGAAGTCGTCGACCGGGGGGACTCCCGGCATGTTCGGCGGGAAACTGTTGGCGAATGCGTCGATGTTCGACATGGTGCCCTCCTCTGATTCGTCCGGACCATAATGATCCGTCCGATCCGCGGCGAGCGCAGGGCGGTTGACAGGTGACCTCGAGACGGGGAGGATTCCGCCCGATCCGGTCCGGGTCAGGCTTCGACAGGAAGACCCGACGAGCGGAGCACCACATCGACCTGCCTGTCGATCTCAGCCGGAGTCGGCGGTCCGGCGAGGCCGAGCAGCCGACGTCGGTGGAGTTCTCCGAGCAGCGCGGCGAAAAGGAATTCCGCCGTCACCACGGCATCCGCCGGCAGGTGCGACGCGATGAACCCCTGAGCGCGCCCTGGACCCTCGTCATAGAACTCCACGGCGAGAGACGGATGCCGGGCAGCTGCGGCGATGATCGCACGATGGATGCCGATCGCCTCGTCTCCGAGCAGGTGCGCCAGGATGGCTCGGCACGCCGATCGAAGGTCGTCCCCCGCGTCCCCCGCCTCGCCGAGATAGGCGTGCTGTCTGAGGATCGCCGCCCGCACGAGGCCGGCGCGGTCGCCGAAGACTCCGTACAGTGTGCGCTTCGCGACATGCGCGTCGGCCGCGACGCGATCGAAGGTCAGCGCTTCGAAGCCCTCATCGCTGAGGAGAGAGACGACGACGTCGACCACTCTCTCGTCTCGGGCGTTCGCCTCACCGGCGGAAGGCCGACCTCGTTTTCCCGTCATAGGATGACCCTAGCAATAAATGCTACGCACTCGTTTCATTAAGGAGTCCACCGTGTCAGACCTGATCCACCACATCGCCATCCAGGACGACTGGGAGATGAGCCGAGGCTTCGGCGAATACGTCGTCTCGACCCGGGGAGTCCATCTCGATGACGCCGGTTTCATCCACGCCACGACCGCCGACCGGCTCGGCGCGGTGGTCGCCGCCCGTTTCGGCGATCTCACCCTGCCGCTCCTCGACATCGCGATCCGCCCCGAGGGTCTGGCCGCCGAAGGCATCGCCGTCGAGTGGGTCGATGGCGATGCGCACATCCTCGGCGCACTGCCGATGACGAGTGGCGTGGTCGCCTCGGAGACACCGATCTCGCGCTGAACCGCGGCGCCACCGGGAGCGTCGCCGTGAGCTCCCAGCATCCGTCTCTAGGCTCGCCACCGTGGACACCGAGATGACGGTCACCGAGCGCCGAGACAAGCGCATCGAGATCGCGGCAGAGGTCATCATCCTGGTGATCGGGCTGACTGCCGCAGCCGCTGGCCTCTCGACTCTCGTTCCGGGGGTGCTGTGGACGATCCAGTGGCTCCCCCTCGGAGTTCCGGGCATCGCATGGGTTCTGCTCGTCGTCGCCATGGGCCTGGCCGCATTCGTCAAGCGAGGCGATCTGGTCGAGGGAGGGTTCGCGGTGCTCCTCCTCGTCTGGGTGATGTTCCTCGGACAGGCGATCGGGTTCGCGCTCGTGCTCGTGCTGTTCGGATTCAGCTGACCGCCGCCCCTGACCGCTCCGCACCGTGAGAGCATCGATCGCAGACCACGACACGAGGGAGTATTCGGATGCTCGACACAGCAGACAGCGTGAGGCTCGGTCGCTCAGGACTCCGGATCTCCCCGGTGGTTCTCGGATGCATGAGCTTCGGCGCCCCGGATCGCGGCACGCACGGGTGGTCGCTCGACGAAGAGGCCAGCCGCCCGCTGATCAGGCACGCACTCGAAGCCGGGATCACCACCTTCGACACCGCTGACGTCTACTCCGACGGCACGAGCGAGGAGTTCGTCGGTCGCGCTCTGGCCGACTTCGCGAACCGCGATGAGATCGTGATCGCGACCAAGGTGCACGGGCGCATGGGACCGGGCGCGAACCAGGCCGGGCTCAGTCGCGCCCACATCCTCTCGGGCATCGACGCGAGCCTGAGGCGCCTCGGCACCGACCACGTCGACCTCTACCAGATCCACCGATGGGATCCGCAGACGCCGATCGAGGAGACGATGCAGGCTCTGCACGACGTCGTCCGCTCCGGCAAGGCGCGATATATCGGAGCGTCGTCGATGTGGGCATGGCAGTTCGCGAAGGCTCAGCACGTTGCGGCGCAGAACGGGTGGACGCCGTTCGTGTCGATGCAGGACCAGTACAACCTGCTGCAGCGCGAAGAAGAGCGCGAGATGCACCCGTTCTGCCTCGATTCCGGAGTCGGGGTGCTGCCCTGGTCGCCGCTCGCGCGCGGCAGGCTCACACGCGACTGGGACGAGAAGACGGCACGCACCGCGACGGATGCCTTCGGAGCGACGCTGTATCGCCGCGAAGAGGAGTCGAACCGCGCCATCGTCGAGGCGGTCGCTCGCGTCGCCGAGGCTCGAGGAGTCTCCCGCGCGCAGATCGCTCTCGCATGGGTCGCTCAGCAGAGCGCGGTCACGGCGCCGATCGTCGGCGCGACGAAGGCGGGTCACATCGAGGATGCCGTCGCGGCCGTCAGCATCCACCTCGAACCCGCCGAGCTCGAAGCGCTCACCAGTGCCTATACGCCTCGCGAGCCGGAGGGTTTCTGACCCAGGTCGAGCGTTACTCGATCTGACCGATGGGCTCGCGCTTCTCGGCCTGGAACTGATCCTCTGCGCGGCCCCGTGCCCAGTAGGCCGAGATCGACAGTGACTCTCTCGGCACGTCGCGCTGCTTCAGCAGAGCCCGCACGGCCTTGATGGTTCCGCGCTCGCCATGCGCGAAGACTCCGGGATGACCCGCACCCCAGGGCAGCTCGGCGAGAACGTCCAGCAGCTCGTCATCCGAGTCGGTCCATCGAACCGTCACGCCGGCCGGCGCCTCGGGCAGGAGGCGGTCGGCGGGGTCGGCGACGGTGAGGATGACGTGCCCGACGGCATCCGCGTCCATCGCTTCGACGGCCGACGAGATCGCGGGGAGGGCGGTGTGGTCGCCGATGAGCAGATGCCACGGGGTTCCCGGGGCGGGCAGGTACCCGCCGCCTGCTCCGCTGACGACGAGCGTGTCGCCGATCTGCGCCGAGCGAGCCCACGGGCCCGCGACTCCCTCATCGCCGTGCACGACGAAGTCGATCACGAGGCGCTGCTGCTCGGCATCCGCCGCGCGCACCGTGTAGGTGCGTCGGGTGGGCAGCTTCTCGGGGCTCTCCTCGCGCAGCTGCGCGAGATCGTACGGAGGAGTGAGCCCGTGGCGCGGGTCGGCGAACAGGATCTTCACGTACTTGTCGGAGAAGACGTTGTCGGTGAAGGCCTCGTACCCGTCGCCTCCGGCCGTGATGCGCACGAGGTCAGGACTGACCTTCTCCACCCGCTGCACGCTGAGCACGGCTTGGCTGGGGGTTCGACGAGGCTGGTCCGGCATTTTGCGTCTCCTGACGGTGAGGAACGAAGTCCCCTCCAGTCTGCCCGGCGCAGCCCGGAGCGAGGGCCGCTCAGCCGGCGCAGAGGTCGGTGTCGGCGCTGCGGTTCACCGCATCGACCGGGCGCGGCGGCACCGGCGTCGCGTGGGGCTGGGAGACGAGCGCTTCGTAATCGCCACCGAGCAGCACCTGCACTCCTTCGACATCCCCGACCTGAACGGTCACCGCGAGGCCCAGTTCGGCAGCCAGCGCCTGCGCCGTCTGCTGGGCGTCGGGGGTGTCCGCAGCGGTGATCGTCGTCAGTTCGACCGGGTCGGCATTGGCGATGCTCGCGACCGTGTATCCGTATCCCGTCGCATCCTCCGAGACGCGGGATGCCAGCCCGCTGATGCCCGCCCCGTTGAGAATCTGCACGGGGGCGGTGCGCACGGTGGCTGGGGGCTGCACCTCGTCGGTGGTCAGCACGATCGGCACGTCGTCGATCAGCGCCCGGAAGATGACGTCGGCGTCGGCGGTGGGCACGACGCGGTTGGGATCCTCCGGAGCCTCGGTCGTCGGCATCGTGACGAACGTCACGCTGCTCAGGGGAACATTCGCGACCCGCGCGGCGAGGCCGGCCAGATCGGTCAGGGCGCCGAGACCCGGATCGACGGTCATCGACGAGGTGACGGCATCGAGAAACGCGTAGAGACGGTCGGGGCGCACCAGCACGTCGGACTTCGTGGCCTTCTGCACGATCGCCGAGAGCACCATCTGCTGATGCCCGAGGCGAGCGATGTCGCTCTCTTCGGCGAGCGCGTGCCGGGTGCGGGCGAGAGCGAGCGCCTGGTCGCCGTTGATCGACTGAGCGCCGGCCGGCAGGTCGAGCCTCGCGTGGCCGTCCTGCAGGGGTTCGGGCAGACACACGTCGATGCCGCCCATCGCATCGACCATGCCGATGAAGCCCTCGAAGTCCATCTGCACGAAATGATCGATCGTCATCCCCGTGAGCTGCTCGACCGCCGCGACGGAGCAGGCCGGCCCGTACTGCAGGGCCGAGTTCAGCATCCCGAAGCCGCCGTCGTACGACCCGCGTCCGTTGTCATCGCAGGCGGGCAGGTCGCCGAGGGTGTCACGCGGAAGCTGCACGGCGTCGATCCGGGTGTTGTCGCTCGAGATGTGAGCGATGACCATCGCATCGCTGCGCTCGGTGCCGTCGTCTTCGCCGAAGCCGTCCGATTCGAGCGCTCTCGAGTCGGATCCGAGCAGCAGGATGTTCAGATCCCCCGTCGCGAGCTCGGGTTCGGACTCCCCGTCGTCCGAGCGGATCGGCGCGGTCGTGACGTTCCCCTGCAGCTGCGCGTAGGCGATCGCACCGACGGCGACCAGCGCCACGACGACGGCAGCGCTGATCCAGCCGATCACCCGACCACGCCGCCGGCGAGGTCGGGGCACCGGTCCGGTCTCGGGCGATGCGTCGTTCTGGCCGTCACTGGGGGAGGATGCTGGCGGTCTCACCTGTTCACACCATCACGACTCAGCCGCCACCACCAACACGTGGAGGCGGCGAGTCCTGCGAGGGTGCTGTGAGCTCGGGCTCACACCGTGACGTAGCCGCGGGAGGAGTCATCGTGGATGAGGCGGTAGTCCGGGCTCGTCCCACGGTGATCGCCAAGGCTCCACACCCGTGCCGATGCCGTCTGGTCGAGGGACGAAGCGCCGTATTCGAGCACGAGTGCGGTCGGCATCCGCCCGTCGCGGTACTCGCCGACGAAATAGCTCGGGCTCCCCAGACCGCCCGAGTCCACCCGACCGACGAAGTGACCGGGCTCGCTCGCGCGAGGCGGGGTGGCGAGCAGGTCGGCGGTCGTGATGCGCTGCACGGACTCATGCGGTGCGAACCGCAGCAGCGGGGCGGGCAGAGATCTGTACTCTGGGGCGTGTTCGTGACTCATGCGAGCCTCCTCAGTCAGGGATGGTGGTGTCTCACGGACAGTGGTGCCGGGGCTGCAACCCCGGCACCACGTTGTTCTTCCACCGTACCTTATTTTGAGTCATTCAAAATAACGGCTTCACTCGGCGCGTCAGACGTGAGCGGTGAGTAGCCTTCATCCATGAGCTTCCACATCGGGCACACACTCGACGGCCGCCACACGAGCACCGGCAGCTACGACACCCTCGGCGAGGCGGTGATCGCGGCGCTGGGCGTGAGGCGGGCGCCGGTTCTCGTCGTCGAGGACTCCGCGCCTGGAGATGCGGATGCCGTCGCCGTCGTCCTGAAGAAGGGTGAGGTGCTCACCGCAACGGCCGAACCCGAGTGGTGGGGTCGAGTGAAGAAGGCATCACAGCAGAAGCTCCTCGCCGGCGGCCGACTCGACGCCGCGGTCGTCACGGATCTCACCGACGCGGGTGGCGCTGTGGCCGCGACAGCATGGGAGAGCGGCCCCGTCGAAGAGTGGGAGCTGACCCCGGCCTCCGACCATGACTGGGTGCGCTTCGAGGCGGCTCGCCGGGCGATTCGCGGCTGACACACTTCCGACGCATGCGAAAGGCCCGGCTTCCTCGAGAGGAACCGGGCCTTTTCACATCTGCTTCTCGCTGTGCGCGAGGGGGGACTTGAACCCCCACGTCCATAAGGACACTGGCACCTGAAGCCAGCGCGTCTACCATTCCGCCACTCGCGCGAGTATGTCGGGCTCCGAAGAACTCAACTTCCCAAAGATATCACGCGTTTCGCCTCGCGAAGAAACCGAGGCCGCGGTGGACTCAGCACCCTCGGGAGGACTTCTGCCCCTGGGGAGGAGGATCCCCTCGATTTCCTCCTCCCCAGGGGCAGTTCTCCTCCCGAACGGCGCGCCCTCGACCGCCGCGAGACACCACCCTCAACTCCGCACACCCCTCCCCACTCCCCCGGATTCTCGGCGCTTTCCCGCCTCGCGAGGGCGTTCACCCAGCACACCTGGCTACGATGTGCGTACCGGTCGGTATGCCAGAGGAGCCCAGTGGGACTACTTGACAGCTTTGAGAAGGGTCTCGAGCGCGCTGTGAACAGCGCGTTCGCGAAGACCTTCCGCAGCGGCATCCAGCCCGTGGAGATCGCTTCGGCCCTTCGGCGCGAAGCGGACACCAAAGCGGCTGTGGTGAGCAGGGACCGCATCATCGCGCCCAACAACTTCGTCGTGCGCCTCAGCACTGACGACGCCGAGCGGATGCAGGGGCTCGGCGGTGCGCTCACCGATGAGCTGCATGCACTGCTCACGAAGCACGCGAAGGCGCAGGGCTACAGCTTCTCCGGCCCGCTGTCGATCTCACTCGAAGGCGACGACAAGATCGCCACCGGCACGATCAACGTCAGCTCGGGCACGGTCGAGGGCCGCGTCAACTGGCAGGCCGTCATCGACGTCGACGGTCGCCGCCATTCGCTCACCCGTGCACGCACGGTCATCGGCCGTGGAACGGATGCCGACATCACGATCTCCGACGCGGGATCCAGCCGCAAGCACGTCGAGGTCCTCTGGGACGGCGAGCGCGCCATGATGCGCGACCTCGGCTCGACCAACGGCACCAAGGTCGACGGCCAGAAGGTGCGAGAAGCGGCCCTTCCCTCTGACACCACCATCACCATCGGACGCACCGACCTGGTGTTCCGCATCGTTCCCGTCGCCACCCCGTCACGCCCGCCGCGGCCGCGCGACGACGACGCGACCCGCGCGTTCGGAGCCATCTCGTGAGCACTCCCAGCGAGCTCGTCCTGCTCCTGCTGCGCATCGGCTTCCTGCTGATCCTGTGGTTCTTCGTGTTCGGAGTCGTCTACTCGCTGCGCGCCGACCTGTTCGGCATGAAGGTGCGCAAGCTCCCGGCCGAGGCCGCTGCCGCGATGCCCGCCCCGACGAAGGCACCCGCCTCAGCACCGGCATCCCGCCCCGCATCGTCGATGCCCAGCACCGGCCCCGCGACGGTCGCGACGGCCAAGCGCCTCGTGATCACCTCCGGCCCGAAGGCGGGGCTCGAACTGCCCCTCGGCACCGAGACTCTGACGATCGGCCGCTCGAGCGAGTCGGCTCTCGTGATCCGCGACGACTACACCTCCAGCCATCACGCGCGCCTGCTGCTCCGAGGCGACAGCTGGGCCATCCAGGATCTCGACTCGACCAACGGCACGTACGTCGCCGGCCAGCGGGTGACCGGCGGTCCGGTCGGCCTCGCCCTCGGCACCCCGATCAAGGTGGGCGCCACGACCTTCGAGCTGCGAGCCTGACCCCGGCATGGTCTTCGAAGGCTCGAGTGCCGCGATCTCCCACACCGGGAAGGTCCGCTCCAACAACCAGGACTCCGGATACTCCGGAGCGAACCTGTTCGTCGTCGCCGACGGCATGGGCGGCCACGCGGGCGGCGACGTCGCGTCGAGCATCGCGATCCACCGGCTCGAGCCGCTCGACCAGCCCTACACGTCGGTCGAAGACGCACAGGCCTCCCTTCAGGCCGCCGCGACCACGGCAGCCGGTGATCTGATCCGCGCCGCCAAGGACCGCCCCGAACTCGCCGGCCTGGGCACGACGCTCAGCGCGATCATCATGGTCGACGACTATGCGGTCATCGGTCACATCGGCGACTCGCGCATCTACCTCTACCGCGACGATGCGGTCACCCAGATCACCGCCGACCACACCTTCGTGCAGCGACTCGTCGACTCTGGTCGCATCACCCCCGAAGAGGCGCGATACCACCCGCGTCGCTCGGTGCTCATGCGCGTGCTCAGCGACATGGACGCCGACCCGGAACTCGACATGTTCGTCATGCACACCCAGCCGGGTGACCGCTGGCTGCTGTGCTCCGACGGGCTCTCCGGTGTCGTCGACGAGGCGCACATCCTCAAGGCGATGCGCATGGGCATGGCACCGGGGCGCACGGCCGACAACCTGCTGAAGCAGGCACTCGACGGCGGCGCGCCCGACAACGTGACGATCGTCCTCGTCGAGGTCGGCGGCCAGCACGCCATGCACTCCGGCACCGCGACGATCGTCGGATCGGCCTCGAACCCCGCCAACATCACCGTGCCGCCCGTGCGCGCACCGCGCGGCAACTGGCTGCATCCGGTTCGGCAGGCGGCGAACGAGCCCAGCCACTTCGAGCCGGCCCCCGAGTACCTCGAGGAGCTCATCGAGGAAGACCGCCGACGCGCCAAGCGCCGTCGTCTCGGCTGGATCGCCGGGATGCTGGTGGTCGTCGCGATGCTCGTGTTCGCCGCCTTCGCGGCCTACAGCTGGACCCAGACCCGCTACTTCGTCGGCGCCGACGAGGACAGCGTCGTGATCTACCAGGGCGTGCAGCAGAACATCGGCCCGATCACGCTGTCGACGCCGCTGCGCGACACCGACATCCTGCTCGCGAACCTCCCGCCCTACCAGCGGGATTCCGTCGAGCGCACGATCACCGCCCGTTCCTTCTCCGACGCAGAGGCGATCGTCACGCGGCTCCAGGCGGGAGCCGACCGCGTGATCGGCGAGACTCCCCTGCCCACTCCCCTGCCCACCGAGACGCCGACGGAGGATGCGGGATGAGCACCGACGTCACGGCCGACACCAGTGTCATCAAGGCCCTCAAGAAGATGCGGATGCCGCAGACGCAGCGCAACCGCGAGTTCTGGCTGCTGCTGTTCGCCGTCGCGATCAGCGGCGCGTCCCTCACGCTCGTGCAGCTCGGCGCGCTCGGCCTCATCGACCCGATGATCCTCGCGATCGGCGGCGGTCTCGCCGTTCTCGCGTTCGCGGTGCACTTCGTGCTGCGCGCCGTGGCCTCCGCGGCCGATCCCTTCATCCTGCCGATCGCCACCCTGCTCACGGGTCTCGGCATCGCGATGATCTACCGCATCGACATCGCCCAGTCGCTGACCGGGTGGAACGCGTACTCGACGAAGCAGCTCGCGTGGACCGCGATCTCGCTCGCGGGAGCGATCGCCGTCGTGATCCTGCTGCGCAACTACCGGGTGCTGTTCCGCTACACGTACATCTTCGGGCTCTCCGGCATCCTGCTGCTGCTGCTGCCGTTCGTGCCCGGCCTGCGCATCCCCGACGCGAACGCCCAGGTGTGGGTGTCGCTCGGCGGCATGTTCGCCTTCCAGCCGGGCGAGCTCGCCAAGATCTGCCTCGCCATCTTCTTCGCCGGCTACCTGGTGCGCACCCGTGAGAGCCTCACGTCGGTGGGCACGAAGTTCCTCGGCATCACCTGGCCGCGCATGCGCGAGCTCGGACCCGTGCTGGTGGTGTGGGCGATCTCGCTCGGAATCATCGTGATCCAGCGCGACCTCGGCACCGGAACCCTCATCTTCGGCATGTTCGTCGCGATGCTCTACGTCGCCACCGGCAAGACCAGCTGGGTGCTGATCGGCCTCGGCCTCGTCGCAGCCGGCGTCGCGGTCGCCACCCAGATCCTCAGCTACGTGCAGGGCCGCTTCACGAACTGGCTGTTCCTCTTCGATCCTGAGAAGGTCGACCCGGACGTCGCAGGGTTCCAGCCCATGCAGGGCCTGTTCGGCCTCGCACACGGCGGTCTGCTCGGCACCGGATGGGGTCAGGGTCGCCCCGAGGTCACCCCGCTCGCGCACAGCGACTACATCATCACCAGCCTCGGTGAGGAGATCGGCCTGATCGGGCTGTTCGCCATCCTCTGCCTCTACATGGTGTTCGTCAGCCGCGGCGTGCGCATCGGGCTCGCCGGTCAGGACGACTTCGGCAAGCTCCTCGCCATCGGCCTCTCGTTCACCATCGCACTGCAGGTGTTCATCATGGTCGGCGGTGTGACCCGGCTCATCCCGCTCACCGGTCTGACCACCCCGTTCCTCGCCGCCGGTGGCTCGTCACTCGTGGCCAACTGGCTCATCGTGGCCATCCTGCTGCGCATCTCCGACGGCGTCCGCAGCCAACCCAGGGCGGTGATCGGCTGACATGACCGACTCTTCGACTCGCCGCTGCGCTCCGCGCTCAGTGACCGGCGTGCACTCCGCCCGAGGGGGCGTCGCATGACCAAAGAGCTCCGCCGTCTCAGCATCGTCATGCTGTTCATGTTCCTGTCGCTGTTCGCGGCGACCAGCTGGATTCAGGTCGTCGAGGCCGATTCCCTCGGACAGAACCCGAACAACAGGCGCACGCTGCTCGACAGCTACGAGATCCAACGAGGATCGATCATCGTCGACGACGTGGCGATCGCCTCCTCTACGGCCTCCGACGACCGCTATCAGTTCCAGCGCGTCTACACGGATGCCGCGATGTGGGCGCCCGTCACCGGGTACTTCAACCCTGCGCTGCAGTCGGCGACGGGGATCGAGCGGGCGATGAACGCCGATCTCTCCGGCACGGGCTCGAGCGCGTTCTTCGCCGAGATCGAGCGGATCCTCTCGGGCCAGCCGCAGAGCGGATTCAGTGTGGAGCTGACCCTCGACGCCGCCGCGCAGCGAGCGGCCTACGAGGGCCTCCAGGGACTCAACGGCGCCGTCGTCGCCATCGAGCCGAAGACCGGGCGCATTCTCGCCATGGTGTCGACGCCCGGCTTCGACACCAACCTGCTCGCGACGCATGACGCGGATGCCGCGAACGCGACCTACGACCAGCTCGACGAAGACCCCACGAAGCCGCTCTCGAATCGGGCGATCGCCGGGGACCTCAACCCGCCCGGCTCGACGTTCAAGCTCGTGGTCGCCGCCGCGGCCTATGCGAGCGGCGACTACACCCCTGACTCGACGCTGCCGAACCCCGCTCGCTACCAGCTGCCGCAGTCGAACAACACGGTCTCGAACGCATGGGGCGGCACGTGCGGGCCGGGTGACACCGTGACGATCGCCGAGGCGATCCGGTTGAGCTGCAACATCCCGATGGCTGAACTCGCCGTGCAGCTCGGCGACGACAAGATCCGCGAGATGGCGGAGAAGTTCGGGTGGAACCAGAGCTTCTCCACCCCTCTCGAGTCGACGCCCTCGAGCTACCCCCGCGCCCTCGACGACCCGCAGACCGGACTGACCGGATTCGGACAGGGACAGGTCACCGCCACACCGTTGCAGATCGCGATGGTGGCCGCGGGAATCGCGAACGAAGGCGTCGTCATGAACCCCCGTCTGGTCGACACGGTGATCGGCAACGACCTCTCGGTCATCCGTTCGTACGACGACACGCAGTTCGGCCAGGCCACCGATGCGACGATCGCCGATCAGATCACGGCGTCGATGGTCGCCAGCGTCTCAAACGGCGCTGCGCAGGGTGCAAGAATAGACGGGGTCGATGTGGCTGGAAAGACAGGCACGACCGAGAACGGTAACAAGCCCTACACGTTGTGGTTCTCCGGTTTCGCGCCGGCGGACGACCCGGAAGTGGCAGTAGCGGTCCTCGTCGAAGACGGCGGCGGACAAGGGCAGTCAGGATCCGGCGACACCATCGCCGCTCCGATTGCAAAGAAGGTCATAGAGGCGGTGCTGGGCAGATGAGACCGACGCAGGGTGTGTCGTTCGGTGGTCGCTACGAGCTGCAGTCGCGTATTGCGATCGGCGGCATGGGCGAGGTGTGGGAGGCGACGGATCACGTCATCGGCCGCACCGTGGCCATCAAGATCCTCAAGGACGAGTACATGGGGGACCCCGGGTTCCTCGAGCGGTTCCGCGCTGAGGCGCGCCATGCCGCACTCGTCAACCACGAGGGCATCGCGAGCGTCTTCGACTACGGCGAGGAGAACGGCAGCGCCTACCTCGTCATGGAGCTCGTGCCCGGCGAGGCGCTCTCGACCGTGCTCGAGCGCGAGGGCGCGCTGAGCGCCGACAAGACGCTCGACATCGTCGCGCAGACGGCATCCGCTCTGCAGGCCGCCCACGCAGCAGGCCTCGTGCACCGCGACATCAAGCCGGGAAACCTGCTGATCACGCCCGACGGCCGCGTCAAGATCACCGACTTCGGCATCGCCCGCATCGCCGACCAGGTGCCGCTGACGGCCACCGGCCAGGTCATGGGCACCGTGCAGTACCTCTCGCCGGAGCAGGCTTCCGGGCACCCGGCATCGCCGGCGACCGACACCTACTCGCTCGGCATCGTCGCGTACGAGTGCCTCGCAGGCAAGCGCCCCTTCACGGGTGAGTCGCAGGTCGCGATCGCGATGGCGCAGATCAACGAGCAGCCTCCGCCGCTGCCGCCGACCGTGCCGATCCCGGTGCAGAACCTCGTCATGGCGATGATCGCCAAGAAGCCGGCCGACCGGCCCTCGTCCTCCGCGACGGTGGCACGCGCCGCCCAGGCACTGCGCCGAGGCGACCTGAACTCCGCGGCCATCGCCGTGCCGGCCATCGCGACCGGCGGCGTGGCATCAGACGACGCCACCCGACTGCTCACCGCATCGGGCGACGACGGCACGACTCGCATCCTCCCCACCACGGCCCAGCTGCCCACCGGCGAGCAGGCCGATGAGGGCGCCGAGAAGACGAAGAAGAAGCGCAGCCCCTGGACGTGGCCGCTCATCGCTCTGATCGCCCTGCTCGTGATCGTGCTCGGCGGAACCGTGTTCGCTCTGATGAACCCGGGCGACCCCGAGCCCGAGCCGACGCAGTCGGAGACGGCTGTCCAGACGCCCAAGCCGACGCCGAGCGAGACCGAGACGCCCGAGCCCGAGCTGATCGACGTCGATGCTCTCGGGCTCGTCGGAATGCAGTGCGAGGCCGCGCAGGCCGCGGCGGTCAACGCCGGGCTGCAGGCCGAGTGCACCGTGGGCAACACCGTCGCCCCGAGCGCGAGTCAGGTCGGAACGGTCGAATCGGTCCAGCCGGGTGGGAACGTGCCGGAGGGCACGACCATCACCCTGACGACCTTCAAGGAGCAGGTGAAGGTGGGCAAGCCCTCGGGCACCCCGACCATCGCCGGCACCGCGACCGAGGGCGTCCCTGTGACGCTCAACTGGCCGAGCTTCGAGTGCCCCTCGGGCACCCCGGCGCGGTCCGCCTTCGAGGTCACGCTCACCAACGCGACCTTCTCCGGCGGCAACTCGGGCGAGTCCATCCGCAGCTTCGGACCGAGCGTCCTCTCGACGCAGATCGTCCCCGGCACGGCCGGCCAGACGATCACTGCCACGTTCCGTGTGTTCTGCGGAAGCGACATGCCGTCCGAGCAGTCCGACGCGATGCCGGGCGTCGCCATTCTGCCTGCCGCACCGGATCCCGGTGAGGGCGACACCGACGGCGGCGACTCAGGCGAATAAACCGCTCTCGCCGTAGGCTAGAGCATCCACAAGGTCGTATCAGGGGGTCAGTACGTGTCGACAGAGCCACGCGTTCTCGCGGGTCGCTACCGCGTAGACGAGCTCATCGGGCACGGCGGCATGGCGAAGGTGTACCGAGGGTACGACCTCACGCTCGGTCGTGCGGTCGCGATCAAGATCCTCGACCCCGAGCTCGCACGGGACAACGCGTTCCGCACACGCTTCCGTCTCGAGGCGCAGTCGGCGTCGCGCATGTCTCACCCGTCGATCGTCCGCGTCTACGACGCCGGCGACCCCTCGACCACCGACAGCAGCACCGATGAGCCTCCGTACATCATCATGGAGCTGATCAGCGGAACCCTGCTGAAGGACATCATCGCGAAGGGTCCGGTGCCTGTCGAAGACGCCGTGCGCTACGTCGACGGCATCCTCGAGGCGCTCGACTACTCGCACCGCGCGGGCGTCGTGCACCGAGACATCAAGCCGGGCAACGTCATGGTGACCGACAAGGGCCAGGTCAAGGTGATGGACTTCGGCATCGCCCGCGCCGTGTCCGACTCGTCCTCGACCGTTGCCGAGACCACGCAGATCATCGGCACCGCCGCATACTTCTCGCCCGAGCAGGCCAAGGGCGAGCCGGTCGACGCCCGGGCCGACCTCTACTCCACCGGCGTGGTGCTCTACGAGCTGCTCACCGGTCGTCAGCCGTTCCGCGGCGAGTCGCCGGTCGCCGTCGCGTACCAGCACGTCAGCGAGACCCCCGTGCCTCCGACCGAGGTGAACGAGGACTCCCCCGGTGCGCTCGACCCGATCGTCCTCCGCGCACTCGCGAAAGACCCGTACCAGCGGTACCCGGACGCCGCGCACTTCCGCGCAGCGCTCGACTCCGCGGTCTCCGGCCACGCGCCGAGCCGCAAGGAACTCGGCGCGCTCACCAGCGAGCTGTATGGACCGAGCCCGCGCGCCGCGCAGGAGACGGCCCGGTCGCTGCGCCAGCTGAGCACTGACACGACCATGGCTCGCACGCAGTCGGGTCCGCCGGTCGCGTGGATCTGGGCAGGTGTCGCGCTGCTCGCGGTGCTCCTCGCATCCGTGCTGTTCTGGGTGTGGACGCTCAGCATGCGCCCGGATGACGTGCCGTCGAGCGCTCGCGTCGTGCCGGATCTCGTCAACGTCTCGTCCGAGCGCGCCCAAGACGATCTCGCCGAGCTCGATCTGACCACCAAGCTCGTGCTCGAGTCGAGCAACGACATCGTCGAGGGCAACGTGATCCGCACCGATCCGGAGAGCGGTACAGCCGTCAGCGAGGGTGATTCCGTCACCATCTACGTGTCATCAGGCAAAGAGACCGTGATGGTGCCGATTCTCGAGGGGCTGTCGTTGACGGCCGCCAAAGATGCTCTCGCGGCAGCGGGTCTCGAACTCGGCACGGTGATCCAGCGCAACGACAAGGGCCTGGCAGCAGAGACGGTGATGGAGGCGAGCGAGGCCGCCGAGAGCGAGGTCGCGCCGCAGACCGTCGTGAATCTCGTGGTCGCCAGCGGCCGGGTGACCCTCACCGATGTCACAGGGTGGACGATGGATGCCGCGCAGGCAGAGCTCGAACGCATCGGGCTCACACCGAGCCCGGTCGAGCTGATCGACTGCACGCCGACCGAGCCTCCCACCGTGTCGTCGATGTCGGCCGCGCCGGGCGATGTCGCGATCGGCTCGACCGTCGAACTGCGCTACTGCGTCGCCGCCGGCTGACCCGAGGCGTCACCGACGCTTCACACGCCCGACAGGGGATGCAGCTTCGCCGACAGAGCCACGGCGTCCGGGTCGCCGCAGAGGTCGAGCCAGTTCGCCAGCAGGCGGTAGCCGCCTTCAGTGAGCACGCTCTCGGGGTGGAACTGCACCCCGAGAATCGGCAGCCGGCTGTGCGCCAGGGCCATGACGGTGCCGCTCTCCGTGCGCGCGGTGACGACGACGTCGGCCGGCAGCGCCGATTCCGCGAGGGCGAGAGAGTGATATCTGCCGGCATCGAACGGCGACGGGATGCCGGCGAAGAGAGCCGAGCCGTCGTGCGTGACCCGCGACACCATGCCGTGCATCAGCTCCGGCGCCTCCGACACGGCTGTGCCGAAAGCCGCGCCGATCACCTGATGCCCGAGGCAGACGCCGAGGAGCGGCATCCCGATCCGCGCGGCGAGGCGCACGGCATCGATGGATACCCCGGCGTCGGCTGGTGTGCCCGGGCCCGGCGAGAGGAGCAGCGCGTCGAAGGCGGGCAGCATCGCCTCGAGCTGCGCGGCGTCGGTGGCATCCGCTTCGATCAGGGTCACATCGGCGCCGAGCTCACGCAGGTACCCGACGAGGGTGTGCACGAAGCTGTCGTGGTTGTCCACGACCAGCACGCGGGTCATTCGAGATCGACCTCGCCCGGTGTGATCAGGGGGCTCACCCAGGGGAACACGAACCAGAACAACCCGTAGAGCACTGCTGCGATGAGCACGAGGAGGAAGAAGAGCTTCAGCCACCACGGACCGGGCAGCAGGCGCCAGAGTGCGGCATACATGATTTCGTCTCGTTCCGTTCGGCTAGATCGACGGCGCAGCCGGCGGAGGCGGGGGGTCGGTGAGCGCCATGGGCGGGCCCTCGGCGCGTGGCTGGAAGCTGTCGAACACCCCGTAGGCGACGATGCGCTCAGCGAGTGAGTAGAGCGGCGAGCAGGCGGTCAGAGTGATGTACTTCTCGCCCGTCTCGACGCCCGGCATCTGCGGCACATCGAGCAGCACGTCGGTCTGGGTCGGCTTCACGTACTCCAGCGTCCGGAAACGGTAGGTGAACCATCCGTCGGGGGTCTCGACGACGATCGCATCGCCGACCTGGAGCTTGTCGAGCTGGTTGAACGGCTTGCCCCAGGTGGTGCGGTGGCCGGCCATCGCGAAGTTGCCGACCTCGCCGGGCATCTTCGAGTCGGTGTAGACGCCGATTCCCAGGTCGTCGAGGGTGCGTGCACGGCTCGTGCCCCCGTAGATGCCGACGTTGTAGTCAGCACCGAAGCGCGGCACGTGCATCTGCGCGAACCACTGTGCGTCGGCGGGGGCGGCGGGTATCACGGGCTCGTAGTAGGTCGTGCCGTCCTCCCCCTCGATCAGGGGCGGAGGCTCGGGTGCCGGAGCCTCGGCAAGCGTCTGCGACATGGCCGCGCCCTCGTCGTTCTTCTGCGCGGCGATGATGATGTCGCCGATCCACATCTGCCAGGCGACGAAGAGCAGCACGAGCACGCCACCGGTGAGCAACAGCTCGCCGAGCACGCTCGTGAAGGTCGCGCGCGATCGGGGGCGACGGCGTCGTGCACGTCGCTCCCCCGAGACGACGGATGCAGTCATGGCCAGATCTTATCTTCCAGACCTGGACACCAGCCCTCTGGCCTTGCTTTTCCGCGCGATATGACACTCTTGGGTACACTGTGGGAATGGCACGCGACCGCAAGACTGAAGAACCCGAAGCTCCGCGCAGCGAAGGCGAAGCCGCACCCAACGCCGTGTGGTTCAAGCCGGTGATGGTCGGCTTCATGCTCCTCGGTCTGGTGTGGATTCTGGTGTTCTACATCTCCGGCATGCAGTTCCCGATTCCCGGTCTCGACAACTGGAACCTCGCGATCGGTCTGGGCATCGCCCTGATCGGATTCCTGATGACCACCCGCTGGCGCTGACGCCAGCCCCCTCTCTTCGAAGAAGGCCCCTCTCGCTCAGGCGAGAGGGGCCTTCTTCGTGTCGTCGACGAGCGATTCGGTCAACATGTCGTCCTGAGTTATCCACAGGTTATCCCCACCCTGGGGAGAATTACACCCATGTTATTCACAACGGTTAACAACCCTGTTAACAACTCTTGATCAGGAGTAAACCGTCGTGATCAGGAACGGCACCAGGAAGGCGACGATCAGGACGAGCACCACGACCACCGCAGCGAGCAGCAGGATCTGCAGCGTGCGCTGCTCTCGCCTTCGGGTTCTCGTGAGGATGAATGCGACGAGTGCGCCGACGATCGCTCCACCGAGGTGCGCCTGCCAGGCGATGTTCTGAGAGAACACGAATCCGACGACGAAGTTGATGCCGAGGATCACGAGGATCCCCGTGACGTTCGCGCCGATGTGCCTGCCGATGATCAGCAGCGCGGCCATGAGGCCGAAGATCGCCCCGGAGGCGCCGACCGTCGCGGTCCCGGGCGCGAGCAGGGCGACGGCGACGGAACCGCCGAGTCCGCTGATCAGATAGAGCGCGAGGAAGCGGACCCGACCGAGCATCGGCTCCAGGCTCTGCCCCAGCATCCACAGCGCAAGCATGTTGAGCGCGAGATGCAGGAAACCGCCGTGGACGAACACGGCGGTGAGAAGCCGCCAGGGCTCGAAGGTCATGAGAGACAGGTTCGGATACAGATATCCCGCCGCGAAGAGCAGCTGGCCCGTGATCGCGTCGCCGATCCCCGGGATCAGCTGCACCAGCCCGATGAACGACGTCACTGCGAGCAGTGCGTACGTGACTATCGGCTTGCCGCTGCGCACGGCGGCGGTCGCCGTGTTGCGGCCGCCCCACCGGCGCTCTGCACGCTTCTGGGCGGGAGTGCGGCTCTTGCGTTGCTCGGCCATGCACTCGGGGCAGATCACTCCGACCGGCGCCTGCGTCTGGCACTCGGGGCAGATCGTTCGCAGGCACCGCTGGCAGAGCACGAAGCTCTGCCGATCCGGATGCCGGTAGCAGAAGTTGTCGCGGTTGTCCGCGAACTCAGGCGTCGTCATCCGGATCGGCCAGCGTCGGCGTCAGGCCGCGACGATGTCGATCGACTGCAGCACGACGGGCTCGATCGGGCGGTCGCCCGCGGCCGTCGGCACTGCGGCGATCGCGTCGACGACAGCCTTGGAGGCGTCATCGGCGACCTCGCCGAAGATCGTGTGCTTGCCCTGGAGCCAGGGAGTGGGGTCGGTCGTGATGAAGAACTGCGAGCCGTTGGTGCCCTCGGGCTTGCCCGTGATGGCGTTGCGACGCAGGCCGGCGTTCGCCATGGCGAGGATGTAGGGCTCGTTGAAGTTGAGCTCCATGTTGATCTCGTCGTCGAAGTTGTAGCCGGGGCCGCCGATGCCCTGTCCGAGCGGGTCGCCGCCCTGGATCATGAAGTTCGGGATGATGCGGTGGAAGACGACGTCCTTGTAGAGAGCGCCCTCGCCCGGCTTGCCGGTGGCGGGGTGCGTCCACTCCTGGGTGCCGTCGGCGAGGCCGACGAAGTTCTTGACCGTCTTCGGAGCGTGGTCGCCGAAGAGGTTGATGACGATGTCACCGTGGTTGGTGTGCAGGGTTGCGACATGAGAAGCATGAGCCATGCGTCCATTCTCGCAGAGCTTCCCATGAGTTGGCCCGCGTCTAGCGTCGATCCGCCTTCGGCGCAAGGGTTCGGCGATTCCCTCGCCCCATCCAGGGTCGCGTGGCAAGATGGGGAATCCGTACTCCAATCGACAGGAGAGCATCGTGAGCATCAGCCGCAAGCGGAAGAAGGAGCTGCGTCGTCTTCAGAACGACGCGAACCAGCTCTGGGAGAACCAGCAGGTCCTGGTCGGCCACGCCGCCGACGTCGCCCGTGAGGCCGGACGCCAGCTCGGCCACTTCGGCCGCGAGCAGGTCGGTCCTGTCGTGCAGGACACCTACAACCGTCGCGTCGCCCCCGTCGTCGACCGTGGCGTGCGATTCGGCCACCACGTCGTCGACGACAAGGTCGTCCCGATCGTCGGCGGAGTCGTCGGAACCGCGCTCACCGCGTGGGACGTGGCGAACGCCAAGCGCGAGGGTGTCGTTCGCAAGGTCCGGAAGGCCACCAAGCCCGAGCCGAAGGGCCCGGGCGTCGGCTCGATCATCGCCCTGATCCTCGGAGTCGCCGCAGCAGCCGGTGTTCTCTACGCCGCCTGGCAGGCACTGCGCGCAGACGACGAGCTCTGGGTCGCCGACGACCCGCTCTCCGCACCTGACGCGTGACCTCGACACCGGAGCCCCCGGCCACTGAGCCGGGGGATCTCCATGCTCGGGTGAAGGATGCCGCGGCCGCGCGGGGCCTCGAGATCGAGATCCGTGAACGACCGGCGGCCCGCAGCCTCGTCGAAGCTGCGGAACTGCTCGGCATCCTGCCCTCCGGCATCGTGAAGACCCTCGTCGTCAAGCGCTCGGACGACACCTATCTGTTCGCGCTGGTTCCGGGCGGCAGGTCGATCTCGTGGCCCAAGCTGCGTGCGGTGGTGGGTGTGAACAAGCTGCGCCTGCCTGAGCCGGAGCTGGCCCTCGCGGCGACCGGATACGAGCGCGGCACGATCGTACCGATCGGCAGCACCACCGACTGGCCCGTCTTCGCCGACGAGTCGATCATCGGACAGCGGATCGCCATGGGCGCCGGTGCTCACGGCTACAGCCTGTTCGTGGACGCAGACGACCTCATCTCCGCCTACGGCGCGACGGTGGCCGACATCTCGGTTCCCGAAGAGGCGCGCGACTGACTCAGAGGATGCCGGCCATCCGCAGTGCGATGTCGACCAGCTTCACCCTCTGCAGCTCCTTCACTGCCTTGAGGGGGAACCACTCCGCCATGTCGGTCGAGCCGTCGGCCTCGAAGGTCAACTTCCCGCCCGTCACGGATGCGCGGTAGACGATGCGCAGCGTGTGCAGCGGCTGGTCCGACTCGCCCACCCGCTGACCGGCGGGGATCACCCGCGAGTGGATGCCGAGCAGCTCCCCGACTTTGACGCTGTAGCCGGTCTCCTCACGAAGCTCCCGACGCACGGCGTCTTCGGGTGCCTCGCCGGCCTCGAGACCGCCACCGGGCATCGTCCAGGCGACTCGGCGTCCTTCGATCCAGCGCGCCAGAAGTATGCGTCCGTCGTCATCGGTGACGACCGCGTATGCCGCGACCCGCATGTCCATGCCCTCACACTAGCCCCCGCGCGATGACGTCCACCGCAGTGTGTCGAGCCGTCATGACAGAGGGGGCCGGATCGATCAGGAATCGAGAAGCACAGCCGGCCGTGGCATCCGTAGTGTGAAGTTCATCGCAGATCACGCCAGGAAAGGAACCCGTCATGGCTGACAACGAGAAGAACTTCAGCGCCGAGGAACGCGAGGCGATGAAGGAGGCCGCGGCCGACAAGCGCAAGTCGCGCTCTCGAGCGAAGAAGAGTCCTGAGGAAGTGCGCGCCGAGGGGATCGCAGATCTCGAGGCGGCGGTGGCGAAGCTGCCGGACGACAAGGATCGCGAGTTGTCGCTGGCGCTGCATGTCCTCGTCACCGAGGTCGCTCCCGAGCTGTTGCCGCGCACCTACTACGGCATGCCGGCGTGGGGCAAGGACGGCAAGGTGCTGTGCTTCTTCCAGCCGGCGAGCAAGTTCAAGGTCCGCTACGGCACCTTCGGGTTCGAGCCCATCTCGAACCTCGACGACGGCACGATGTGGCCGACCGCCTACGCGCTGCTCGACCTCACTGCAGCGAACCGCAAGGTGCTCACCGAGCGCATCCGCCTCGCCGTCAGCTGAGTCGTCGTTCCCTGTCGCAGGCCCGAGCAGTAGCGTGGATGCCGTGAGCACACTGCCGTTCCCCGCTTCCGTGTACGCCGCCCGACTCGACCGCGCCGCGTCTCTCGCCGCCGACGCCGGTCTCGACGGAATAGTCGTGGGCCCGGGCCCCGACCTGCAGTATCTGGTCGGCGTCGAAGGCGACACGATCGAACGCCTCACAGCACTCGTGCTCGGTCCCGGACTCGCTCCCACGATCGTCGTGCCGAGGATGGAGCTGGCGAAGGTGAGGACCACCGCTGTGGGGGCGCTCGGACTCGCGGTCTCCGACTGGGTCGACGGCGACAACCCCTACGACCTCGTGGCCGCGGCCCTCGGCACCGTCTCAAGGGTCGGCGTCTCCGACGCACTGCCGGCACTGCACGTCATTCCGCTGGCCGACCGGATCGATGTGCGCGTCGAGCTCGCGACGCCGGTGCTGCGTGAGGGTCGCATGATCAAGGATGCCGAGGAGATCGCCGAGCTGCGGCTGGCCGGCGAGGCGATCGACGCCGTGCACAGGCGCCTGCCCGAGTGGCTGCGTGCCGGGCGCACCGAGCGCGAGGTGGCGGCCGACATCGCCGAAGCCATCGTCGCCGAGGGGCACCGCACGGTCGAGTTCGTCATCGTCGGCTCCGGCCCCAACGGCGCCGACCCGCATCACGAGGTGTCGGACCGGGTGATCGGCGACGGAGAGATCGTGGTCGTCGACATCGGGGGAGCGGTGCCCAGCGGCTACAACTCCGACAGCACCCGCACGTACGTCGTCGGCGCCCCCGACGCAGACGCTGCCGATCGCATCGCGGTGCTCGTGCGCGCTCAGCAGGCCGCGGTCGACGCCGTGCGCCCCGGAGCGACGGCCGAGCAGATCGACGCCGCGGCGCGGTCCGTGCTCGCTGAGGCGGGGCTCGGAGAGGCCTTCCTGCACCGCACCGGTCATGGCATCGGCGTCTCGGTGCACGAAGAGCCCTACATCGCGCCCGGCAACGACCTGGTGCTGCGCGAGGGCATGGCGTTCAGCATCGAACCCGGCATCTACTTCCCAGGCGAGTGGGGTGCACGCATCGAGGACATCGTCGTCGTGACCGCCGACGGATGCGAGCGCCTGAACATCGCACCCCACGGACTCGCCGCGGTCTGAACCGCGCCGGCAGGTCGTCGGCGCGCGGTCGGTCAAGCCCCTTGGTCGACACGATCCCGGGTGGCAAGACTGTCTCCATGGGATCCGACCACAGCACCGAGACCGGCGATGCACGCGGCCCGGAGCACACCGCAGACGGGCATCACGTCGTCATCGACGGCCGGCGATGGCGGGCGACGGACCCGTCGATCCCCGACGCGTTCCGGCAGGAGCTCGTGGATGAGCTGATGGCTGCGCGTCGTGCCGTGAAGACGCAGGATTCCGATGCGCGACGGCGGGTGCAGGACGCGAAGACCGCGCTGGGTGAACGCGGGGAGCCCTGGTGGGAGGACCGCAGCGGCGACGGCTTCGACGAGAGGATCGCGGCCGCGCTGCGCGCGCTCACCCGCAAGCGGAACGAGTCCTCGATCTGTCCGAGTGACGTGGCGCGAACGGTGGGCGGTGAATCGTGGCGAGCGGTGATGCCGGACGTGCGGCGGGTCGCCGCCGCACTCGCAGACCGCGACGAGATCGTCGTGACTCAGAAGGGCGAACCGGTGAGCATCCGTGAGGCCAGAGGACCCGTGCGGATCATCCGCGGTCCGAAACTCTGATCACGGGCGGTTCTGACGCCGCATCCCGGCTTCAGAGCTCGTCGTGATACCCGCTGTAGGGGAAGTCCACGTCGCCGGTGTCACGCGGGTCGTACGCCACGGAGGCCACGCTGATCGTCACCTGGGTGTTCGGGGTGATCAGCACGCTCACAGCCCTGTTTCCGACCACGACCAGGTCGACGAACGTACCTGAGCTCCTCGTCGCCGACTCGATGCGTTCTCGCAGGTCGTCGACGTCCTGATCCTGGGAGAGCAGGAAGCTCGCTCCGTCGAACACGATCTCGGTCTGGATCATCGTCTCCCTGTCAGCCATGCGTGCACGCTACGCCCTCGACCTGAGAGTGAGAAGGGGGGTTGATTACTAGACGATCTTCGAGTTGTTAACAGATGCATCCACAGCTGTGGACTGGAAGAGCCCCTGGTCCGGCAAGCTCGGGCAGTTGTTAACAGGGTTGTTAACACCTGTGGAGGAGCGCAGATGGCCCTAATCGAGGGCGGCCGTCTCGGCGATCAGGTCGAGTCGATCGAGAAGCAGCTGTCCTGTTCCACTCATCGCCGAGACGGCATTCACGGTGACCAGGAGGGCCACGAGTGCGAAGAAGATCCCCGCATCGTACCCGGGGAACACACGCGAAGGGAGAAACGAGAAGGCCCCGCACGTGGCGGGGCCTTCTCGAACTGTCTCAACACAGTGTGGAGCCTAGGAGATTCGAACTCCTGACATCCTGCTTGCAAAGCAGGCGCTCTACCAACTGAGCTAAGGCCCCGTGAGGGAATTGTTAAGTTGAAAAGTGGGCCCACCAGGACTTGAACCTGGGACCTCTTCATTATCAGTGAAGCGCTCTAACCGCCTGAGCTATGGGCCCGTCAACCTCCGAAACTTTACCGGAGATTTCCGGAAATACCCAATCGAGGGCGGGGCACCGGCGCGCCCCTGCCCTCGATCATGGTCAGCGCCCCGGCCGGATGGTCACGCTGCCCGCCGAAAGCGAGACGTCGATCGCGTTCCGGGTGTCGGATGACTGGTCGACCTTCGCGTCGAGCGACCCCGCGCTGACGTCCTGGGTGATCGAGTACGACTCGTCAGGAACAGTGAGGTCGACCGACCCCGCGCTCACGTCGATCGTCGTCTGCGACGGCGCACGTCCGGTCAGCTCGACGTTGAGATCGCCTGCCGAGACGCTGAGATCCGCGTCGTCGACGCCGTCGAGCAGCGCGTCCGCACGTCCGGCACTCATGTCGATGGTGAGGCTCCGTGCGGCTGCTTCGACATCGAGCGCGCCCGCGTTGACCGTGATGTCGAGAGCGCCGAACTCGCCGACCACATCGAGGCTGCCCGCGTCGAGGGTGAGATCGGCATCGAGCTGCACGTCGAGAAGGTCTTCGGGGAGAGTCAGCACGGCTGACTGGTCGTCGCCGAACCAGCTGCCGAACCACCATCCGAACCGGAACTCGGGACTGCGCACCACCAGGTCGTCGCCGTCGCGCTCGAGAGTCCACGCCGGGCCACGGGCGTCGGTGACGGCCAGCCGGGCCTCGTCGACATCCCCGAACTCGATGCGCATGTTTCCCGCATCCACGTCGAGGTCGAGGCCCTTGATTCCCGATGCATCCTCGGTCAGCACCGAGTCGCTGCCCTGCGTGGAGCCCATCATGCTGCCGGTCGCCGCGAATGCCGCAGACCCTCCCGCGCCGAGGAGCGCGATACCGCCGACGATCGCCGTCACGATCATGATCGCCGTCGTTCCCGATGAACGGCCGGCATCGGCGGGCGCCGCCTGAGCAACGGGAGCAGTGGTGGGCGCCGGTGCCGGCTCGTGGCCCTGAGGCGCGGACGCCGGCGGGGGAGTGAGGGGGGTGTGCCCGCCCTGGAAGTCGTCGTTGGAGGTCATCGTCCCAGTCCTGTCTGTCCGGTCGGCGTGGTGCCGCCCGTGTTCTCGATGTGTGCGAGCGCCGCCAGCACGCGTCGGTTGCCCGACTCGCCCTGCTCGAAGCCCAGTTTCTGGAAGATCGCGGTGATGTGCTTCTCGACGCTCGCCTCCGAGAGGAAGAGCAGGCCCGCGATCGCCTGATTCGACTTGCCTTCGGCGATGAGCGACAGCACGGTGCGCTCGCGCTCGGTGAGACGCTGCATCCGGTCGTCGCGGTTGCGACGGGTGAGCAGCTGAGCCACGACCTCGGGGTCGAGCACCGTCGCGCCTTCAGAGATCCTCTGCACCGAGGCGAGGAACTCCGAGACGTCGGCGACTCGATCCTTGAGCAGGTAGCCCAGCGGCCCGCCCTGCGCGGAGATGAGGTCGGACGCATAGCGCTCCTCGACGTACTGCGAGAGAACGAGCAGCGGGAGCGCAGGGTGCGTGACGCGCAGTCCGAGCGCCGCGCGGATGCCCTCGTCGGTGAACGTCGGGGGCAGCCGCACGTCGAGGATGCAGAGCTCCGGATCGGTCTCGATCACGGCTTCACTGAGACCGTCGGTGTCGGCGAGAGCGGCGACCACACTGTGGCCGGCATCCTCGAGCAGTCGCACCAGTCCCTCCCGCAGCAGGACGGAGTCCTCGCAGATCAGGATGCGCATGGCACGTTCACCTCCAGGCTGGTCGGCCCGCCCACGGGGCTCTCGAGACGGAAGGTCCCGCCCGCTGCCAGGACGCGGTTCGCGATGCCGTCGAGGCCACCGCCCGGTTGCACCTGTGCGCCGCCCATGCCGTTGTCTTCGACACGTGCCCAGAGCACTCCACCGTCGCGAAGACGAACGGTGACCCGGGCCTCACTGGCTCGTGAATGCTTGGCGGCGTTCGTGAGCGACTCGGCGATCGAGAAGTACACGGCGGCCTCGGCCTCACGGCTGCAGCGTCCGTCCATCCTCACGTCCAGACTCACGGGGATGTGGGATCGCCCTGCGAGGGCGGACAGGGCTGCGTCGAGGCCTCGATCGTCGAGAACGGATGCATGGATGCCTCGGGCGAGCTGTCGCAGCTCGGTGATCGCTGCCTTGGTCGAGGTGTGCGCTTCAGCGATCAGCTCTTTCGCGGCATCCGGATCGTTGTCGATCTTCTGCTGCGCGAGCCCCAGGGTCATGCCGACCGACACGAGGCGGGGCTGGACGCCGTCGTGCAGATCCCGCTCGATGCGGGTGCGCTCGACGTCTGCGGCGCGCACGGCGCCCTCGCGCTGAGCGGTGCTGGTGCGCACTCGCTCCGTGAGCTCTGCTTCACGGCTGCGAACGACGATGGCGAGCGAGAGCACCCGGTTCAGCAGTGCCAGGCCGATCATTCCGGCGAAGCAGGCGGCGATGCCGAGGATGCCGACGAGCGGCGCCCACGCAGGGTCGATGCCGCCCCCGCCGAACGGGCCCATCACGGCGTCCGCTCCGGTGAGGGGTGCGAACGAGATCGTGATCGACCAGACGAGGCCGAAGGCGAGGCGCAGCACGATCCAGCCGAGCACAGCGGTGATCGCGAAGTTCGCGAGGGCGCGCCACATGCGGCCGTCGATGGCCTGGCGTCCGAGCGAGCGCAGCCAGCCCACGAATCCGGGGCGGTCCCGCGGGCGCCACCGGAGCGGCGTGATCGGCGACCGGTAGAGGGCGCTGACCCGGGCCACCTCGAACCAGCCCACGCCGAAGAGAGCGTAGACGAGTCCGACGAGCAGCACGATGCCGACGCCCGCCGCGAAGAGCAGGCCGAGCCCGGTGCCGAGGAGTCCGGAAAGAGTCGCGAAGATGAAGCCGCCGATGACTCCGATGCCTGCGAGGTGCAGGATCGTGAGCACGATGCGCAACGGCGGCTTCGTGGCCGTCGCCGGTGGTGGCGTGGCAGTGTGTGTCGTCATGGTTCAAAGGTACGGCGGCGCCGATCGGGCCGACACCGAGCCAACCAGACACCCGGCTTCGGGTTTTCCCTACTCCGTCGGAGAGCACAGAAGAGGGGCGGATGCCGAAGCACCCGCCCCTCTTCGAATCCGGAGGATCAGTTCGACATGAAGCCGACGAGCAGACCGCCCGTCACCTTCACGGCGACGTTGTAGATGCCGGCCACGACCGCGCCGAGCACCGTGAACACGATGAGGTTCAGGATCGAGACGACAGCGGCGAACGCCATCACCTGCGGCAGACCTGCCACCTCGGAGATGCGCACCGAGTTGTCGGTGATCGCGCCGACGATCTCGTCGGCCTGAGTGAGGAGGCCCGTGGCCTGGAGCACCAGGAAGATCAGGAAGAACGACACCATGGTGACGATCGCGAGTGCGACCGCTCCGAGGAACGAGAGCTTCACGGCCGACCAGAAGTCGACATAGACGAGACGCAGGCGCACCTGCTTGCCACTGGTCTTGCGCGTGGACTTCTTCGCCAGCTTGTCGGCTACTGTGCTCATGCGTCTGCTTCCTCAGGGTTCTCGTTCGTCTCGGGGGCGGTGGACTCGGCGTCCACCTCAGCCTCATCCGATTCGTCTTCCTCGGTGAGGCCCCGCTCGCCGTTGCGGGCGATGGCGAGGATCCGGTCGGCTTCCGTCGTCCGTGCGAACACCACTCCCATGGTGTCTCGGCCCTTGGCGGGCACCTCGGCCACGGCAGAGCGTACCACCTTGCCGCTGGACAGAACCACAAGGACCTCGTCGTCGGCCGAGACCATCAGACCACCCGCGAGAGTGCCCCGATCGTCGTGCAGCTTGGCCACCTTGATGCCGAAACCACCGCGTCCCTGGACGCGATATTCCTCGACGGCCGTGCGCTTCGCGTACCCGCCGTCCGTCACCACGAACACGAACTGACCGGGAGCGGCGACGGATGCCGACAGCAGGCTGTCGCCCTCACGGAACTTCATGCCCTTCACTCCGGCGGTCGCGCGTCCCATCGGTCGCAGCGCATCGTCGGTCGCGCTGAACCTGACCGACATGCCCCGGCGGCTGATGAGCAGGATGTCGTCCTCGGCGTTGACCATGAGCGCCGAGACCAGCTCGTCCTCGTCGTTCAGACGGATCGCGATGACGCCGCCCTGGCGGTTGGTGTCATACGTGTCGAGGCGCGTCTTCTTGACGAGACCGTCGCGCGTCGCGAGCACCAGATAGTCGGCGACCGCGTAGTCGCGGATGTCGAGCACCTGCGCGATGTTCTCGTCGGGCTGCAGTGCGAGCAGGTTCGCGACGTGCGTCCCCTTCGCGTCGCGCCCGGCCTCGGGGACCTCATAGGTCTTCGCGCGGTAGACGCGTCCCTTGTCGGTGAAGAACAGCAGCCAGTGGTGGGTCGTCGTCACGAAGAAGTGCTCGACGATGTCATCCGCCCGCAGCTGCGCGCCCTTGATGCCCTTGCCGCCGCGGTGCTGCGAACGGTAGTTGTCGCTCCGCGTGCGCTTGATGTAGCCGGCGCGGGTGATGGTGACGACCATCTCCTCCTCGGCGATGAGGTCTTCCATCGAGACATCGCCGTCGAAGCCGTGCAGGATGTGCGTGCGGCGGTCGTCGCCGAAGCGCTCGACGATGCCGGTGAGCTCTTCGCGGATGATGTCGCGCTGCAGCATCTCGTCGGCCAGGATCGCCTGGTATTCGGCGATGAGCCGCTCGAGCTCGGCCGCCTCGTCGAGGATCTTCTGCCGTTCGAGAGCCGCGAGGCGACGGAGCTGCATGTCGAGGATGGCCTGCGCCTGGTCGTCGTCGATGTCGAGGAGCTTCTTCAGTCCCTCGCGCGCGTCGTCGACCGTGGCCGACCGACGGATCAGAGCGATGACCTCGTCGAGCGCATCGAGCGCCTTGAGGTAGCCGCGCAGGATGTGCATGCGACGCTCGGCCTTCGCCAGACGGAAGCGCGTGCGACGGACGATCACTTCGAGCTGGTGGGTGATCCAGTAGGTCACGAACCCGTCGATCGCCAGCGTGCGCGGCACGCCGTCGACGATCGCCAGCATGTTCGCGCCGAAGTTCTCCTGCAGCTGCGTGTGCTTGTACAGGTTGTTGAGCACGACCTTCGCGACCGCGTCGCGCTTGAGCACGACGACGAGGCGCTGACCCGTGCGGTCGGACGACTCGTCGCGGATGTCGGCGATGCCGCTGATCTTGCCGTCGCGCACGAGATCGCCGATCTTCACGGCGACGTTGTCGGGGTTGACCTGGTAGGGCAGCTCCGTGATCACGAGGCACGTGCGGCCCTGGATCTCCTCGACGTTGACGACCGCGCGCATCGTGATCGATCCGCGGCCGGTGCGATAGGCCTCGTGGATTCCCTTGGTGCCCAGGATCTGAGCGCCCGTCGGGAAGTCGGGGCCAGGAACACGCTGGATCAGCCCGTCGAGGAGCTCTTCACGCGGAAGGCCGGGGTTGTCGAGCGCCCAGAGCGCAGCATCCGAGATCTCGCGCAGGTTGTGCGGGGGGATGTTCGTCGCCATGCCGACGGCGATTCCGACCGAGCCGTTGACGAGCAGGTTCGGGAACCGCGCCGGAAGGACCGTCGGCTCCTGGGTCTGGCCGTCGTAGTTGTCCTGGAAGTCGACGGTGTCTTCTTCGATGTCGCGCACCATCTCGAGCGCGAGCGGAGCCATCTTCGTCTCGGTGTATCGAGGAGCAGCGGCTCCCATGTTCCCGGGGGACCCGAAGTTGCCCTGGCCCAGCGCGAGCGGGTACCGCAGCGCCCACGGCTGCACGAGACGCACGAGGGCGTCGTAGATCGCCGAGTCACCGTGCGGGTGGTACTGACCCATGACCTCGCCCACGACACGGGCGCACTTCGAGAACGACTTGTCAGGGCGGAACCCGCCGTCGTACATGCCGTAGATCACGCGGCGATGCACAGGCTTCAGACCGTCGCGCACGTCGGGCAGGGCACGTCCGACGATGACGGCCATCGCGTAGTCGAGATAGCTGCGCTCCATCTCGAACTTCAGGTCGACCTGGTCGATGTTCCCGTGGTCGTGGGCCGGGGGCTCGGGGCGTACTTCGTCAGTCATGTGTGTTGTCGATTCCGGTCGTTATTCGAGCGAATGCAGGGCGCAGAGCGCCTCAGATGTCGAGGAAGCGGACGTCCTTGGCGTTGCGCTGGATGAAGCTGCGTCGCGATTCGACGTCCTCACCCATCAGCACGCTGAAGATCTCGTCTGCCGCCGCGGCATCCTCGATGGTCACCTGGCGGAGCGTCCGCGTCGTGTGATCCATCGTGGTCTCCCACAGCTCCTTGGCGTTCATCTCGCCGAGACCCTTGTAGCGCTGGATGCCGGCATCCTTCGGGATGCGCTTGCCGTTGTCGAGGCCGAACTTGAGCAGCGCATCGCGCTCTGCGTCGCTGAACACGTACTCGTGCGGCTGGTTCGACCACTTGAGGCGGTACAGCGGCGGCATCGCGAGGTACACGAAGCCCGCCTCGATGAGGCCGCGCATGTAGCGGAACAGCAGCGTGAGCAGCAGCGTCGTGATGTGCTGCCCGTCGACGTCGGCATCCGCCATCAGCACGATCTTGTGATAGCGCGCCTTCTCGATGTCGAAGTCCTCGCCGATGCCCGTGCCGAAGGCCTGGATCATCGCCTGGACCTCGCGGTTGCCCAGCGCCTTGTCGAGGCGAGCGCGCTCGACGTTGAGGATCTTGCCGCGGAGCGCGAGGATCGCCTGCGTGTGCGGGTCACGTCCCTGCACTGCCGAACCGCCGGCCGAGTCACCCTCGACGAGGAAGATCTCGCTGATCGAAGGGTCCTTGCTGGTGCAGTCCTTGAGCTTGTCGGGCATCGCGGCCGACTCGAACACGCTCTTGCGCCGTGCGGTCTCGCGCGCCTTGCGCGCGGCCAGGCGCGCAGTCGCGGCGTCGAGCGCCTTGCGGATGATGTTCTTCGCCTGGGCCGGGTTGCGGTCGAACCAGTCGCCGAGCTGATCGCCCACGACCTTCTGCACGAACGCCTTGGCCTCGGTGTTGCCCAGCTTGGTCTTGGTCTGACCCTCGAACTGTGGCTCGCCCAGTTTGATCGAGATGACGGCGGTCAATCCCTCGCGGACGTCGTCTCCGGAGAGGTTGTCGTCCTTCTCCTTGAGGATGTTGTTCGCACGCGCGTACTTGTTCACCAGCGTGGTGAGCGCGGCGCGGAAGCCCTCTTCGTGGGTTCCACCCTCGTGGGTGTTGATCGTGTTCGCATAGGTGAAGACGTTCTCGGTGTACGACGTGGTCCACTGCATCGCGACCTCGAGCGAGATCTTGCGCGCCGTGTCCTCGGACTCGAACGCGATGATCTCCTCGTTGACGACCTCGGCGTGACGCACCTTGTTCAGGTACTCGACGTAGTCGACGAGTCCGCGCTCGTAGAAGAAGACATCACCGGGCTGCTTCGTGACGGTCACACCGGATTCTTCGACCTCGTAGGCCGAGGACGCGCGCTCATCGAGCAGCTCGATGCGAAGACCCTTGTTGAGGAACGCCATCTGCTGGAAGCGCGTGCGCAGGGTGTCGTAGTCGAAGTCGATCGACTCGGTGAAGATCGAGGCATCCGGCCAGAACGTGATGCTCGTGCCGGTGTCGTCGGTCGCCTCGCCCTTGACGAGCTTCTGCTGCGGCACTCCGCCGTCGGCGAAGCTGTGCCGCCAGACGAAGCCCTTCTGCTTGACCTCGACGTCGAAGCGGGTCGACAGGGCGTTCACGACAGAGGAGCCGACGCCGTGCAGACCACCGGAGACGGCATAC
>NZ_JXQX01000028.1:0-50290 GCF_000834175.1 Microbacterium sp. MEJ108Y
GGCCAAGGCGGCCTCGGCCACCGAGACCACCGCCCCTGCCCCGGCCGAGGGGTCAGCGGCCGCCAGCACTGCGGCATCCGGCGGAGAGAACGCAGACGTCATCGCAGCACTGCAGACCTTGTTCTCGGCGAGCGCCTCGGGGACAGGCGGATCGACTCCGTCGATGCAGAAGATCATCGAGATGCTCGGATGACCGGGGTGGCACTGCTCGCGATGATCTCCGGCGCCGGCCCGGGTGAGGCGGACACCGGGGGACGAGCGTCGGGTGACTCCGGTTCGCTGTTCGGCAACGCGCTCACCGCGGCAGGTCAGGCGCTTGACGGCGCGTCGGACTCGGGCACGGCGATGCTCGCCGCAGATCGGCCGAGCGGATCGACGGCGGAAGCATCATCGGCAGCAGATCGCACGATCGACCCGCAGGCGGCGATCGCGGCCATGACCCATCTGGTCGCGTGGTCGGCTCCGGAGACCGCAGGGCCCTCCGTGGCAGCCCCGCAGGTGACGACCCCGCAGGTGACGACGCCGCAGGTGACGACGCCGCAGGTGACGACGTCCCAGGTGACGACGTCCCAGGTGACGACGTCCCAGAGCACCGTTCCGGGTGAGACGGCTCCGGACGCGGTGGTGGAGACCGTACCCGGGACGGCCGGGACGGAGGCGACACCTGTCGATCCCGTGAGCGGCGCCGCCACGACGGATGGAATGCACGTGGTTCCGGTTGCCGCGGCGTCGCCGACGACGTCGGCTTCGGCGTCGATCTCGGCACCCGCTTCGGTGAGCGCGGCAGTCGTCGCCGGTGGACGCGGCGACCCCCGATCGATGCAGGGCGGGACGCTGGGCGACGTCCGAGAAGTCGACGTCGACGCTCCGGCGACTCCGCTGGAGCCTGCCGGTGGCGGCGCCGATCCGTCGCTGTCCGAGCCGGTCGCCGTCGTGCCCCGGCCGGAGTCACTCCCGAGGCAATCGACGCCCGCGATCCCGTCCATGGTCGGTGCCCCTCTGGCCGCGACCGTGGCCGCTCCGAATCAGCAGGTGACGAGCGATGCGGGAGATAAGGCGCAGGGGTCGCAGCCCGCTCCCGCGACGGCCTCGACCGTGCCGGTCGCTGCCCCCCTGCCGACGGCGACACCCGTGTCGTCGCCCGATGCGGCCACAACCGCGAATCGTGCGGTGGCCGCCCAGGTCGCGCCGGTGGTCGTGAGCATCGCCCAGCGTCCGATGGGGACGCACCAGCTCACGATGACGGTGAACCCCGACAGCCTCGGCCCCGTCACGGTGCGCGCGCACATCTCCGCATCCGGAGACGTGCAGGTCGAACTCAGCGGTGCGACCGACGCCGGGCGCGACGCGCTGCGCACCATGCTCGTCGAGCTGCGCCGTGACCTCGCCGCAGTGATGCCGCACGCCTCGCTGAGCGTCACCCACGGCTCTTCCGCTGATGCCTCCGGCGACCGCGGCCAGCAGGCCGCGGGCGATGCGCCGACAGGGCAGGGGGCAGGCGATCGCGAGGCGAACCGCGGGCGCCCCGACCACCCCCGCGGGATCGAGCAGGCGCGGGATCTTCCCCGCACCATCCAGACAACGCCCTCTGCCACCTCCGGCGCGGGGCTCGACATCTTCGCCTGAGAGGACGACCGAATGACTGTCGACGCAGTGAGCGCCCCGAGTTCGATCCATACGGGAAGCACCACCGACCCCGCAGCCCGGAAGCAGGTGCTCGACGGAGAAGTGTTCCTCAAGCTCCTGGTCACCCAGCTGACGCACCAGGATCCCTCGAGTCCGATGGACACCAACGAGATGATCTCGCAGACCACCCAGCTCGCCATGATGGAGCAGCTGACGGCTCTCGCCGACAGCGGCGCCGAGGCCTTCGCCCTGAACATGCGTCAGGCCGCGAGCGCCCTCATCGGCCAGGAGGCGACCTACAAGGATGCCGACGGCAAGACCGTCTCGGGCCTCGTGACCAAGGTCTCGTTCGACGGACCGATCCCGCAGGTGACGATCGGCGACAAGACCGTCGCGCTCGACGTCATCACGGGCGTCACCACCGCACCGACCGCCCCCGCACCGACCACCCCCGCACCGACCACCCCCGCTGCGCCCACCCCCGCCGCAGTCTGACCTCCGTCTCACCCAGGAAGAGAGAACCCCATGCTCCGCTCGCTCTACTCCGGAATCTCCGGCCTCCGCTCGCACCAGACCATGCTCGATGTCACGGGCAACAACATCGCGAACGTCAACACGGCCGGGTTCAAGGGCTCGTCCGTGCTGTTCCAGGACTCCCTGTCGCAGCTGGTCGGCAACCCGGGAATCCCCGACGACGAGGTCGGCGGTCGCAACCCCGCCCAGGTCGGTCTCGGCGTGCAGGTCGCCGGCGTGCGCACCAACTTCGCACAGGGCTCGGCCCAGGCGACCGGCCGAGGAGGCGACCTGATGATCTCGGGCGACGGTTTCTTCGCGGTCCGATCCGGCGGAGAGACCCTGTACACCCGAGCAGGTGGATTCTCGTTCGACCCCACCGGCAAGATGGTCACCGCCGACGGCTCGATCGTTCAGGGCTGGTCGGCACAGGACGGCGTCGTCAACACCGGCCAGGCGACGGGCAACATCGTGCTCCCGCTCGACGCCGTGTCTCCCGCGAAGGCGACGACCGAAGCCACCGTCACCGGCAACCTCCCGTCGACGGCTGCGACCGGCGACGAGCTGGTGCGCGACGTCACTGTCTACGACGCGCAGGGCACGCCCTCGACTCTCAGTCTCACCTTTACGAAGACGGCGACCGGATGGGACGTCACCGAGCCGACCAGCGGTGCGACCGGGTCGCTGGCGTTCACCGACGGCAAGCAGGCCGGGGCAGGCCTCACGCTCACCGCAGGGGCCGTGAGCGTCGACCTGGGAGCGGTCACCGGCTATGCGGAACTGTCGACGGTCGCCGTGTCCGAGCAGGACGGTTCGGCAGCGGGCACCCTGAAGTCGTACAGCATCACCGGCGACGGATCCATCGTCGGCACGTTCAGCAACGGTGCGACGCAGACTCTCGGCAAGATCGCCATGGCCACGTTCGCCAACCCCGAGGGACTAGAGAAGGCCGGCGGAACGGCATACCGCGCATCCGTCAACTCCGGTGCGGCGCGCATGGGCGAGCCGGGCCAGGCAGGCTTCGGCAGCCTCGTCTCGGGCGCTCTGGAGATGAGCAACGTCGACCTCTCGCAGGAGTTCACCAACCTGATCGTCGCGCAGCGCGGCTTCCAGGCCAACGCGCGCATCATCACGACCAGCGACGAGGTCCTCCAGGAGCTCACCCAGCTGAAGCGCTGATGCGAACGGACCCGGCGCCGTCTCATGGCGCCGGGTCTGCCTGCGGAGCGAACCGGTGACCCGGGGTGCCCGCTGCCGAGATGCGGCCGGGGGCTCTGTCGCACACTGCCCCTGGCGCCAGGGGCAGCGGGGAGAGAGGCTGAGGGCATGCGCTTCGTCCGGCGGTACCCCGTGATCATCATCACGGTCGTGGTTCTCGCGGGGGTGCTCGCTCTGCACATGGTCGGCATACCCGCCGTCGGACGATGGATCGCCACTGCCTATGTCGGAGCGTTCGTCGTCTGGACGCTCGTCGGAATGGTGCGGGATGTGCTTCGCGGGCACGTCGGGCTCGACATCCTCGCAGTCGTCGCGATGGTCGCCACTCTCGCCGTCGGAGAGTACATCGCGGCACTCATCATCGTCCTGATGCTCGCGGGCGGCGAAGCCCTGGAGCAGTTCGCGGGCCGACGTGCGAAACGGGACCTCTCGGCACTGCTGGACAGGTCTCCGCGGATCGCACATGTCCTCGTGCATCCGCTGGCACCGGACTCGGAAGAGGTTCGGGATGTCGCAGTCGACGATGTCGTGATCGGCGACGCGCTGCTGGTGCGTCCGGCCGAGATCGTGCCGATCGACGGCGTGCTGCTTTCGGCGTCAGGTGAGTTCGACGAATCGTCGCTCACCGGCGAGAGCATGCCCGTCGCTCGCGAGGCCGGGGGCGAGGTGCTGTCCGGAGCGATCAACGGAGCACGGGCCGTCCGCATCCGCGCACTGCGATCGAGCGCAGACAGCCAATATCAGCAGATCGTCGCGCTCGTGCACGAGGCTGAGGAGTCGCACGCCCCGGTCGTGCGTCTCGCCGATCGATTCGCGATTCCGTTCACCGCCGTCGCTCTCGTACTGGCCGGCGCCGCATGGGCGATCTCCGGTGACTCGACACGGTTCGCCGAGGTGCTCGTGCTCGCGACTCCGTGTCCTCTCCTCATCTCGGCTCCCGTGGCATTTCTCGGCGGACTCTCCCGAGCGGCCAAGACCGGAGTGATCATGAAGGGCGGTGCGGTGATCGAGCAGCTGGCTCGGGTGCGGTCCGCGGCCTTCGACAAGACGGGCACCCTCACCCAGGGACGCCCCGACCTCGTCGATGTGCGACCCGCCACGGGGATCGATGCTGACGAACTGCTGCTGCTCGCGGCATCCGCCGAGCAGTACTCGTCGCACGTGCTCGCCGAAGGAATCCGTCGCGCCGCCGCAGAGCGTCGCCTCGTACTCCGTCGATCCGATGACGCGAGTGAAGTCGCGACCAACGGTGTGGTGGCCGTTATCGACGGCCGCACCGTCGTCGTCGGCAAGCCCGCTTTCGTCGCATCGCTCGCCGCCGACACCGTGCGCGCAACTCTCGGGACAGGTGAGGCTGCGGCCTACGTGGCGATCGACGGGCGGTTCGGAGGCGTCCTCATCCTCGCGGATGCGCCGCGACCTGAAGCGACCTCGGTCGTGTCGTGGCTCCGCTCGCACGGCATCGAGCGCATCATGATGCTCACGGGAGATGCTCGATCGACCGCGGAATCCGTCGCTCGCGAGGTAGGGATCGACGATGTCCACGCAGAACTCCTCCCGCCGGAGAAGGTCGGGCTCGCCGCCGACCTCCGTCCGAGACCGATGATGATGGTGGGCGACGGTGTCAACGACGCGCCTGTACTGGCGGCCGCCGACATCGGTGTCGCGATGGGCGCGCGTGGGGCGACGGCCGCGGGCGACGCTGCCGACGTCGTGATCCTGGTCGATTCATTGACGAAGGTCGTCGATGCGGTCGCCATCGGACGGCACACACTGCGTGTTGCGCTCACCGCGATCTGGATCGGCATCGGGCTGAGCGTGGGGCTCATGCTCGTCGCGATGACGGGGATCATCCCGGCGGTCGCGGGTGCTCTCATCCAGGAAGCGGTCGACCTCGCGACGATCCTCTATGCCCTCCGCGCACTGGGCGGTCCAGCCACCGGACTCGTCGCCCCTCGCGGGTCGTGATGTCGAGACCCGCCGGTGCGCCGACTGGTTACCGGGGGAGAGCCGCGTCGCGATAGTCGGGGCAGACTTCCCCCTCTCATCCGAAGCCCGGAGACCCCCTCGATGATCATCGTCACCCGCCTCGACCGCACCCGGTTCGCGGTGAACCCCGACCTGATCGAACGAATCCATGCGTCGCCGGACACGACTCTGCACATGGTCGACGGGCATGTGTACGTGGTCGAGGAGGACCTCGACGCCCTGATCGACCTGATCGTCGCCTACCGTGCGCGCGTCCTCGGCGCAGCCCAGGCTCTGACCTCGCAGACGGGCGCGTGATCATGGATCCCGCGTTCATCATCGGAGTGGTCCTGGCGTTCGGCGCGCTCGTCGCGATGATCACGATGGAGGGGGCGAGCTTCGAGGCTCTGCTCATCCCCGCGCCGATGATCCTCGTGCTCGGCTCGACGATCGGCGTCGGCATCGCGAGCCACACCCTCCGCGACACGATCCTCGCGGTGAAGAGCCTCGGGCGCATGGTCCGTGGCCCCAAGATGACACCGGAGGCGGTGATCCCGTTCCTCGTCGGGTATGCCGAGAAGGCTCGGGGTGAAGGGCTCCTCGCCCTCGAACAGGAACTCGACTCCGCGCCTGACGAGTTCACCAGGCAGGCGCTTCAGGCGCTCGCGGACGGCACGGATGCCGAGGATCTGCGGACCCTCATGGATGACGAGATCGCGGCGACATCGTCGCGCAACCGCGTCGCATCGAAGTTCTTCGGCTCTCTGGGCGGATATGCGCCGACGATCGGCATCGTCGGCACCGTCGTCTCCCTGACGCACGTGCTCGAGAAGCTCGACGAACCCGATCACCTCGGTCCGATGATCGCCGCAGCCTTCGTCGCCACCCTCTGGGGCCTCCTCTCTGCCAACTTCATCTGGAACCCGATCGCCGGCCGTCTGGGTCGGATCGGGGCCGTCGAACTCGAGAGGATGACCCTCGTCTCCGAGGGGATGCTCGCCATCCAGGCCGGCAGCGCGCCCCACCTCCTGCAGGAGCGACTCGAGGCGCTGTCGACCGTGAAGCCCAAGGCCGGCAAGCAGAAGCGGGAGCCTGAGTCGGTCGAGGGCGTCCAGTGAGCACAGCCCGTCGAGCTCGCGGTCGCGGGCATGAGGACGACTCGCATGACGAGCCGGACGAGCGCTGGGCCGTCTCGTATGCCGATATGGTCACCGTTCTCATGTGCCTGTTCATCGTGCTGTTCGCCGTGTCGAATGTCGACAAGACGAAGTTCGAGTTGCTCGCGAACAGCCTGGCGACGGGGTTCGGGCAGGAGAGCACCGAGGGTGGCGCCGACACCGCAGAGGGCGTGATCGTGCCGCCCGAGCTGCAGGACGACGACGGCGTGGTCGACCTCGCCGCCCGCGCGGAGACCGAGTTCGAGTCGCTCGTGGGCCTGCGTGACCGCATGAGCACGTCCCTGGCGGCTCAGGGACTGCAGGACACCGTGCAGTTCGTGATCGACGATCGGGGGCTCCAGGTCGGGCTGGTCGGCGCCGAGACCTTCTTCGCCGACAACAGCACCGACCTCTCGGCGAAGGCCGATGCGGTGCTCGACACCATCGGAGACGTCCTGGCCACGGTCGACAATCAGGTGAGCGTCGAGGGGCACGCCGATCACCGGGTCTCGGCCGCTCCCTTCCCGACCAACTGGGAGCTCTCGGGAGGGCGCGCGACCCAGGTGGCTCGATTCCTCGTCGAGCACGAAGGCTTGGGAGGTCCACGCGTGAAGGCCACCGCGTTCTCCGACACCCGCCCCATCGTGCCGGGCGACAGCCCACAGGCGCTGGCCAGCAACAGACGCGTCGACATCGTCGTCGAGTCGAACGAAGAAGAGCAGGTGAGAGCGCTGATACCCGCTCTCGCGGCTGCTGCGAACAAGTGAGCACTCACGTGAACACCACCGTCGAGGAGACCGTCATGACCGCATCCGCCGTGCTCGATGACCCGGTCGTGCGCTACCCGGCGTACGATTTCGGACGCCCGGCCCAGCTCGGGCGCGAGAGCACCCGGCATCTCGAGGCGGCGTTCGAGTCGTTCGCCCGGCTGTGGTCGTCGCAGCTGACCGACAAGATCCGCGTGCGGGCGCATCTGGCGCTCGAGAGCGTCGACCTGGTCTCGTATGAGGAGTACTCCGACACGCTCCCCGGCACGACGGCGATGGTCGCCGGCTCCTTCGCCGACCGTGATGAGCCGTGCGTCGTGCAGTTCGGACTCGACAGCGCCCTGCTGTGGGTCGTGCAGATGATGGGGGGCAGGAGCACATCGCTTCCCGCAGCCCGTACGTTCACTCCGATCGAACTGGCTCTCGTCCGCAACCTGATGGAGGGCACGTTCGAGCACCTCCACGCCAGCCTCGATGCTCTGCTCCCGGGCGCACCGAGGTTCAGCGCCGTGCACTACAACCCCCAGTACATGCAGGTCATCTCCGCCACCGCCGCGGTGATCGTCGCCCGCTACACGATGCGGCTGGGCGACTCGGAGTCGACGGCGACCGTCATGCTGCCCGCGTCGGCGGTCGTCGACCGCCTTGCGGCCTCAGGATCCGATGCTGCATCGGCTCACACGACCGAGCAGACCCTCGAACAGGTGCGCAGCACCCCGTTGGAGCTGACGCTGCGTCTCGCCCCCATCACGATCGGCACCGGTGAGATCCTCGACCTCGCGCCGGGAGACCTGCTGCGCCTGCCGCACCCGGAGACTCGACCTTACGAGCTGATGGCCGGACAGACGCGGATCGCCCTCGCGACACCCGGCAGCAGGGGCTCGCGCCTCACATGCAAGATCACGACCACCCATGAGGAGACCCACTGATGAGCACCTTCCACGAGACCGCCATCGCCGCGGCGATCGCCGGCAAGCTGCCGTTCGGATACCCCGTCATCCCGGCGCCCTCGACCGACCCGGGAGCGTCGGGCGACGCGGTCGTCGTCACCTTCACGGGCAGCCCCGGTGCTCGTATCGCGATCCAGGTCGTCGATCCGTCGCAACTGGAGGACGGTTCGAAGACCGCACCGCTGACCGATCGACTGCATCCGATCTTCGAGGCGGCCACAGCCGTGCTCGGCAGCGGTTCGCTCGGCGACGGAGCCGTGGTCGCGGCCACTGATGTCTTCACCGACTCGGGCACGCAGGTATTTGACATGGTCGACGCCGACGGCAGCGTCGTGGCCCGCGCATCCGTGCGCATCGACGGGGCGAGGTCCGCAGCCGCGGCGGGTCCTCAGCGACTGAATCGCATCGCGGGCGTCGAGATGGAGCTCGTGGTCGAGATCGGGCGCACACGGATGCCGGTGCGCGACGTGCTCTCGCTCGAACCGGGGCGTGTGGTCGAGCTCGACCGCGCGGCCGGGTCTCCCGCGGACATCAAGCTGAACGGCCGCCTGATCGGGCACGGCACCGTCGTGGTCGCGGAGGGCGACTTCGCGATCCGCGTCGAGCGCATCCTCGACGGCGCCGAGACGGTCTGACGATGGACGACATCCTCGTCGCGCTCCGAGCGATCGTGGCGCTGGGAGCGGTGCTCGGTCTGCTCCTCTTCCTGAGCCGTCGCCTGCAGAAGTCACAGGCGAAGGGAGTGAGCCCGCTGGCCGGGCTGATGCCGAAGAAGCTCGCCAAGCTGACCGAGCTCGTGCCGTCGCGTCCGGCGGCAGCCACGCGCCCGCGCCCGCGCCCGGAGAAGATCACCGTGGTGGCGCGGTCGGGCATCGGGGGCAAGGCGCAGCTCGTGGTCGCCGAGTTCGGCGGCATCCGCTACGTGCTCGGCGTGACCGAGCACGGGATCAACGTCGTCGACACCCAGGAGGCGCCTCCGCTCGCCGAGGATGTCCTCGCGGAGGACGAGCGCCCCGCTGTCTCCGAGATGCCCGACGACATCGTCGACCGCGCTCTTCGCTCCGTCGCCTGACGACAGTCAGCTCATCGGTCGACGCGGTTACGTGCACCTCGTCGTGTCGCGATAGTCGACTGCGAGCACGGATCGCTCGACCCTCTGGCTACGGATCGGCCACGTCACCCATCTTCGGAGTGCCGCCGTGCCCGTATCCGCCGCAGTCGCCGCGACGCCGTCTGCGCGCGCACCGCGACTGCCGCGGCGTGCCTGGGTACTCCTCAGCGTCGCGTTCGGCATCGCGGCGGTTCTGGTGCTCCTGCAGACCACCGGTGCGCACGCCGCCGCGTCGCTGCTCCCGACGGAGACCGGTGACGGCGACGGCGTGACGATCAACGGCATCAACGGGACCCCGTCCGACAGCATCATGACGCTGCTCGGCATCACCGTTCTCAGCGTCGCTCCGGCCCTGCTGCTGATGATGTCGAGCTTCACCAAGATCTTCGTGGTGCTCGCCCTCACCCGCAATGCGCTCTCGCTGCCGTCGATCCCACCGAACCAGGTGCTCGCGGGGCTCAGCCTCTTTCTGACGCTGTTCATCATGTGGCCGGTGCTCACCGACATCAATGCCGTCGCGGTCGCACCGTTCACCGATGGTCAGATCGACTTCGGCAGGGCGTTCGAGCTCGCCCAGGAGCCGCTGCGCGAGTGGATGCTCACCTACACCCGCGAAGAGGACATCGCGCTGATGCACCGGGCGGCGCAGATGGAGAACCCCACGGACGCTGCCAGCATCCCGCTGCAGACGCTCGTGCCGGCGTTCATGATCAGCGAGCTGCGCGCTGCCTTCCTGATCGGGTTCATCATCTTCGTCCCCTTCCTCGTGATCGATCTCGTCGTCGCCAGCGCACTGATGTCGATGGGCATGATGATGCTGCCTCCCGTCATGATCTCGCTGCCGTTCAAGATCCTCCTGTTCCTGCTCATCGACGGCTGGGGCATGGTCATCACGGCGCTCGTCCAGTCGTACAACGGGGGTGGCTGATGAACCCGGAGGCCGTCATCGACATCGGGCAGGCGGCGCTCATCGTGGGCGCGAAGCTCTGCGCGCCGCTGCTCATCACCGCGCTCGTGGTGGGATTCGCCATCTCGCTGCTGCAGTCCATCACTCAGGTGCAGGAGATGACGATCTCGTTCGTGCCGAAGCTCGTCGCCGTCGGCATCGCCCTGCTCGTGACGGGGCATTGGATGATCGCCGAGATGATCGCCTTCACGAACGAGATGTTCGCGCGGATCCCGTCGCTGCTGAACGGCGGCTGATGAACATCCCCATCGACTTCACGTGGCTCGAGGCGACCTCCCTCGCCTGCGTGCGGATCACCGCCTTCCTGGTGCTGGCGCCGCCGTTCAGCCACGGCACGATCCCGATGCGGATCCGCGCGATGCTCGGCGTGGGTCTCGCTCTCGCCGTATCGCCGGTGGTGACAGCAGGTTACGAACGTCTCGACACCGGAGCCTTCATGCTCGCCCTGGCCGGTCAGGCGCTGACGGGCGCGCTCCTCGGCTTTCTGGTGATGGTGCTCTTCAGCGCGATCCAGGGCGCGGGCCATCTCGTCGACACGTTCGGCGGGTTCCAGCTGGCGCAGGCGTTCGACCCAGGGATGGCGATCAACGGTGCGCAGTTCACGCGCCTGTTCCAGATGACCGCGATCATGCTGCTGTTCGCCTCGGACGGATACCAGCTCGTGCTCGGGGGCCTGTTCCGCTCCTTCGACGCCGTGCCCGTCACCGGCATGATCGATCTCGCCAAGCCGGCGGAGGCACTCGTGGGGGCGGCGGGGCAGATGATGCTCAGCGCCGTGCAGATCGCGGGCCCGCTGCTCATCGTGCTCTTCCTCGCAGACGTCGGTCTCGGACTGGTCAGTCGCGTCGCGCCGGCACTGAACGCGTTCGCCATGGGCTTCCCGATCAAGATCGGCCTCACGCTGCTGCTGGTCGGATTCGTCTACGCGGCGCTGCCCAGTGTCGTCGCAGTCATCGCCGAGGAGGCCGCGAGGCTGCTCCTGGGGGTGACGCGATGAGTGAGTCCGACAGCGGCGAACGCACCGAGAAGGCGACCGAGCGTCGCCTGAAGGAAGCGCGGAAGAAGGGGCAGATCGGCCGCAGCCAGGACTTCACCGCCTGGGTCTGCATAGCGGCCGCCGCCGTGATGATGGTGCCGACGATCGCCTCCGGCACGCAGGTCGTCACCGAGCTCTTCCTCGCCGTGACACCCGTCGCGATGAACCCCACCGACGGCGCGGCCCTCGACGTGCTCGGCTCGGCGATCGCATCGCTCGGCGGCATCCTGCTCCCGATGCTGGTGGTGGTGCTGCTCGCGACGACGGCCACCGCAGTCGCTCAGGGCGGCATCCATCTGCGAGGGGTGACGATGCGCACCGAGCAGTTCAACATCGTGTCCGGCATGAAGCGGGTCTTCGGGCAGCAGGCGCTCTGGGAGGGTGCCAAAGCGCTGCTGAAGACGCTGGCGATCGGGCTCGCGCTCTGGATCGTCGTCTCAGGTCTCGTGCCTGTGCTCATGGCCAGCGGCAGCCACAACATCACCTGGCTGCTCGAGCAGGCGGCCGGGGGAGCGATCGCGCTCCTGCAGGTCGCGGTCGCGGTGGGCATCCTGCTGGCCGCGATCGACGTGGCGGTCGTGATGCGACGCAACCGCAAGCACACCCATATGACGAAGAACGAGGCCAAGGACGAGCACAAGAAGAGCGAGGGCGATCCGCTCGTGCGCTCGCAGCGCCGTTCGCGGCAGCTCGCCATGAGCCGCAATCGGATGATCGCCGCGGTCGGCGACAGCGATGTCGTCCTGGTGAACCCCACCCACGTCGCGGTCGCGCTGAGGTACGAGCCGGGCAAGTCGGCCCCTCGGGTCGTGGCGAAGGGGGCGGGGGTCGTGGCGCAGAAGATCCGCGAGAGGGCGGAGGAAGCCGGCGTGCCGATGATCAAGGACGTCCCGCTCGCGCGTGCGCTGCACTCGGCCTGCGAGATCGGGCGGGAGATCCCCGAAGAGCTCTACACCGCCGTCGCCCAGGTGCTCGCCTTCATCGAGCATCTCAAGCGCCGAGGGTCGGCCAGGGGGACGCACACGATGCCCTTCGCGAGCACCAGGGACCGCGGCCTCTGAGCCGGGTCACGAACAGATTTCGAACGACGAGAGAGAACGAAGGCGAGACGCATGATCGGTCAGCTGTTGTCCAAGGCGACGGTGCCCGTAGGAGTGGTGGGCATCATCCTCCTGCTCATCGTGCCCATCCCGACCGGGCTCCTCGACGTCCTCATCGTCCTGAACATCTCGTTCGCGCTCCTGATCCTCCTCACCGCGATGTTCATCAAGAAGCCGCTCGACTTCTCGGTCTTTCCCAGCCTGCTGCTCGTCGCGACGCTCTTCCGGCTCGGTCTGAACGTCGCGTCGACGCGTCTCGTGCTCAGCGAGGCGCATGCAGGCGAGGTGATCCAGGCGTTCGGGGAGATCACGATCAGCGGGTCGCTCGTGATCGGTGCGGTGATCTTCCTCATCCTCACCGTCATCCAGTTCGTCGTCGTCACCAAGGGTGCAGAGCGCGTCGCCGAGGTCGGAGCACGATTCACCCTCGATGCCATGCCCGGCAAGCAGATGGCGATCGACGCGGATCTGAACGCCGGGCTGATCACCGACACCGAGGCGCGCAGGCGTCGAGCCGAGGTCGCGGCGGAGGCCGACTTCTACGGCGCGATGGACGGCGCGTCGAAGTTCGTCAAGGGTGACGCGATCGCGGGCATCGTGATCGTCGTCATCAACTTCGTCGGTGGCATCATCATCGGCATGGTGCAGCACGGCATGGAGGTCGGCGACGCCCTCGAGACCTACAGCATCCTCACCATCGGCGACGGACTGGTCACCCAGATCCCCGCGCTGCTGATGGCCGTGTCGACCGGCATGATCGTGACTCGCGAGAACGCCGAGTCCGAGATGGGACAGGCGGCCGGTCGTCAGCTCATGCAGTCGCGCAACGCCCTCGTGATCACGGGCCTCGCAGCCATCGCCATGGGCTTCATCCCCGGGATGCCCCTCGTGATCTTCCTGGCGATCGGAGCGGTGCTGCTGTTCGCGGCATCCCGCGTCAAGGCCAACGAAGACCGCGATGCCGCACTCGAGGCCGATGCGCTGCAGCAGGAGGCCGTCGAGGCCGGGGCCGAGGGACCGGAAGAGCTCATGGACAGGATGCGCGTGCACGCGCTGGAGATCTCGCTGTCACCTGACATCGTCGATCTGGCATCCGGGGGAGCGGGGGATCTGCTCACCCGGGTGAAGTCCCTTCGTCGCAAGCTCGCTCTGGACATCGGCATCCTGATGCCGCCGGTGCGCACCCGTGACAACATCGACCTGCCGGCGCAGACCTACTCGATCCTGATCGCCGGGGTCGAGGCCGGGCGCGGATCGGTGCCGCGCGGACACGTGCTCGCGATCGGCACGGGTCTCGAGCAGCTTCCCGGCACGGCCGTGGTCGACCCCGTGTTCGGCCTCGAGGGCAAATGGGTGCCCGCCGAGATGTCGCACGCCGCTGACATGGCGGGTGCGACGGTGATCGATCGGGCGAGCGTGATCATCACCCACCTCTCCGACATCGTGCAGAGCCAGGCCGATCGGCTGCTCTCGCTCGAAGACGTACGCCAGCTGACCGAGCACCTGAAGCAGTCCAGCCCCGCGACGGTCGAGGAGCTCACTCCGGCCGTGCTGTCGCTCGCCGCGATCCAGCGCGTCCTGGCGGGGCTTCTCGCCGAGCGGGTGCCGATCAACGACCTCTCCCGCATCTACGAGGCGCTCGCACTGCGAGGCAAGACCTCGACCGAGACCGCGGGGCTGATCGACGCGGCCAGGGCGGCGCTCGGGCCGGCGATCGCCTCGCGCTTCGCCGAAGACGGACGCATCCGGGTCGTCATGTTCGAGCCGATGCTCGAACAGCAGATGCTCGAGGGGATGCGGGTCGTCGACGGTCATCCGCAGATCGTGCTGACGCCGGAGTCGACCATGCAGGTGCTCGAGAACGTGCGTCGCACCGTCGCCGAGCTCGAGCAGGTGGGTCCGGAACCCGTGCTCGTGTGTGCTCCGTCTCTGCGTCAGGCCGTGCGTCGGATGGTCTCGTCGCAGGTCAGCGGCCTCCCCGTGCTGTCGTACGACGAGGCGGCGGCAGGCGGCCTCGCGACCGACGTCGTCGGAGTTGTGCGCATGACGCAGTCGGCTCTTCCGAGCGCGGCCGTGTAGGGCCTGGATCTGCTCATTTACGAGCTGAATGCGATACGTTTGTGGGCAGAGGGCGCAACAGCGCTCACGCCATGGAAGGCAGACGACGCATGCTGGTACTCACGAGACGCGCCAACGAGAGCATCGTGATCGGCGACGACATCACCGTCACCATTCTCGCGGTGACGCCCAGCGGCGTCCGCGTCGGCATCGATGCGCCTCGCGACAAGCGCATCAACCGCGCCGAGATCGTCCTCGCGGTGAGCGACGCGAACCAGGAAGCCGTCCAGACATCCTCCGATGGGTCCGCCGAATCGGTTCTCGTCGGCATCCTGGGAAGAACGACCCCGGCACCCTGATCCGGTCGCAGGAGCGTCATCTCGACGCGCGCCGAGTTACTGGCCCGCTCCTTGTCGCGATAGTCGTGGATGTGACGGGCGATCCCGTCATGGAAACCGTGACATGACGAGGTGACGAACCGTGGCCGCTCACGACCTGAGCATGCAACTGATGCGAGAGCGCGACCTTCTCGAGGTGCTGCTCTTCAAGCTCGACGAGCAGCAGATGCTGCTCGCGACCGGACGCAACCGTTGGATCCACCATGCGGCGAACGAGATCGAGCGGGTCATCGCGGCCATGCCGACAGTCGCCCTCTCGCGTGACACGCTCGTCATCGCTGTGGCTGACGAGTGGGGCGTGCCGGAGGCGACGACGCTCCGCGATCTGATCGAGGCCGCACCGACCGACGCGTGGCGCGAGATCCTGACGGGTCACCTCGACGCGATGACGACCCTGGCCGACGAGATCGGCGACATGAAGAAGGTCAACGAGCAGCGCCTGCGCACGGCCATCCGGGTCACACAGGAGACCATCGCGGGTCTCGGCGTTCCGACCGGCGAGTACGACACGCACGGCGATGTCGTCCGCGGCGCGGACGCCCGACTTCTCGACACAAGGGTGTGAGGTAACGATGTCGTCATTCGCAGGGCTCCGCCTCGCAGAATCCGCGCTCTCCGCGGCACGAGCGGGGATGACCGTGACCGGTCAGAACATCGCCAATCAGGCCACCCCCGGCTACACGCGCCAGCGGGTGGAGCAGACCTCGTTCTCAGCGCCCGGGCAGACGGGACTCTGGCCGTCGGGACTCGGCATCGGCGGAGGTGTCGGCGTGACCGGGATCGCGCGGCTGGGCGACGACATCCTGGACGCTCGCGTCCGTGATGCCCTGTCGACGTCGGGTTTCTGGAGCGCCCGCGCGACGGCCGCCAGCAGCGCCGAGGGCGTGATGGCCGAACCGACGAAGGACGGCCTCGCGGCGAACCTCGACCGCTTCTGGGCGGGCTGGTCCGACCTCGCCAACACGCCGGATCCGGCTGCGGCCCAGGTCGTGCTCACGAATGCCAACGTGCTCATCGGACAGATCGCCGCGGGATACCAGACGATCGCCGGGCAGTGGAGCGACCTGCGTGGACAGGTCGACAGTCAGCTCGCTGACGTCAATGCCGTCGCAGGCCAGGTGGCCTCGCTCAACGGTCAGATCAGGGATGCACTGCAGTCCGGGCGCAACGCCAACGAGCTGATCGACCAGCGCAACGTCCTCGCCCAGCAGCTCTCGACCGCAGTCGGAGCCAAGGGCAACGTGGAGGCAGACGGAACCCTCACCCTTCGCGTCGACGGCAACGCGCTCGTGTCGGGCGACAGCAGTCGAGCGCTCGTGGCGAGCGGGCCGCGTGACATCGCCGATGCCGGTCGCATCACCGTCGCGTGGGCCGATCGGCCGGGCCTGGCGGTGCCGATCACGGGCGGCATCGTCGGCGGCACCATCAGTGCGCTCGCCCCCGCATCCGACGGCGGCACGCTGGCGGGAGTCGCTGCGGCCTACAACGAGACGGCGACAGCGCTCGCGACCGCCGTGAACGACGTGCACCGCACGGGCGTCACATCGTCCGGTGCAGCCGGGGGCGACTTCTTCACGCTCAACGGCGCGGGCCCTGCTGCTCTCGGGCTCAGCGTGGTTCCCACCGGTCTCGACCAGCTGGCTCTGGCAGCGCCGGGAGCCGGAGCGAAGGACACCACGATCGCCGACCGCATCAGCGCGCTCAGTGCATCGGCGACTGGGCCCACCAAGACCTGGTCGACCTTCGTCACCGGGTTCGCGGTCACCGTCGCAGGCGACCTGCAGCGCGCCGACATCGCCGACATGGGAGCTGTCGCGGCGGTCACTGCACAGCAGTCGAACTCTTCGGTCGACGGCGACGAGGAGACGATCAACCTCCTGACCTACCAGACCGCCTATCAGGCAGCGGCCCGCGTGCTGACCGCTGTCGACGAGGCCCTGGATCTGTTGATCAACCGCACCGGCCTCGTCGGCCGCTGACTCTGGGGAGAGCGAACATGATCGGCCGTATCACGAGCAACACCATGACGCAGCAGTCGCTGCGGACGTTGCAGACCAACCTCGCGGACCGCGAGCGCCTGCAGAATCAGGCTGCCTCGCAGCGTGCCTTCCGCTCGCCGAGCGAAGACCCTGCCGCAGCGGCCACAGCGCTCGGCGTGCACGGCGACCAGTCGCGCGTCGCCCAGTTCGCCCGCAACCTCAGCGACGGGATGGCGTGGGTGACGACCGTCGACACTGCTCTCGGGGCCAGCGCAGACCTGCTCAACCGCGCGCGGGATCTCACCGCGCAGGGAGCCAACTCGGGGGCGCTCAGCCCGACAGCGCGCGAGTCGATCGCGCAGGAGCTCGAGTCGATCAGCGCGGAGCTGCTCGCCAAGGCGAACACGAGGGTGCTCGGTCGCAGCGTCTTCGCCGGCACGAGCGATGCGGGAGGCGCCTTCGACGCCACCACGTTCACGTTCAACGGCGGCACGGGTGACGGAGTGCATCGCCGCATCAGCGACAACGAGACGGTGCGCGTCGACTTCGACGGCTCGCAGGCGTTCGGCGAGGGTGCTGACAGCGCGTTCGCCCTGCTGAACGACATCGCGGCGGACCTGCGCAGCGGCGTGGAGGTGGGCGCGCGTCTCGGCGACCTCGATGCACGATTGAAGGATGTCAACGCCGCGCGAGGGACGACGGGTGCGCGTCAGGTGCAGATCGAGCGCGCCTCGGCCCAGAACCTCTCGGCGTCGATCGACCTCGAGGCCCGTCGCACCGAGGTCGAGAACGTCGACAGCCTCGAGGTGCTCGTTCGACTCCAGTCTGCCGAGCTCGTCTTCCAGTCCGCACTGCAGGTGACGGCGCGATCGCTGCAGACCAATCTGATGGAGTTCCTGCGATGAGTGCGTCGACCGACCAGAGGCCCGCGACGCTGGACGTCGAGTTCGCATCGCCCATGCCGGGCCTGAGCCCGCACACGGCGTTCACCCTCGAGCAGATCGACGGCGCGGAGGGGTTGCACGCTCTGCGCGCCACGGACGCCGATGTGCGGTTGTTCCTCCTCGATCCGCTCTCCGGGGACTACGGCTACGAGCCGACCATCCCCGCCGAGGTGCGAGCGCAGCTCGGCGCCGCCGATGACTCCGAGATCCGTGTGTTCGTCGTGGCCAACCCTTCTGCAGACGGTGTCTACATCAATCTCCGAGCTCCGATCCTCATCCATGCCACCTCCGGCCGTGCGGTGCAGGCGATCCTCGAGGATCAGCGGTACCCGATCCGCGCGCTTCTGGGCGGGTGAGGGGGCGTCCTGATCGACGGCTCTTCCGGCGGCGCGGGCTCTCAGCATGCAGAGGATTCTGAGATTCACCGCATATACCAAGGAAGAGGAACTATCCTCTGAAGAGCACAGGCTGGGGTACTGGCGGGATCCCGGCGTCGTCGCAGGAGATCGGGGCCTGGGGCACGTCACGGATGCGGTTGGTAGGGGTACAGCGCACGGCGCTCGGCGACGAGCGACATTCCATGGGACGGAAGACAACATGAGCACTTCAAGGACGCTCGAGACGAATCGGGTCAGCAAGCGGGAGTTCGTGCAGAGGTTCGCACGACGCGGCGGCATCTCGGTTCAGGCGGCACAGACTGCGTACACGGCGATGATCGACGAGCTTCTCGACCTCGTCGGCCGGGGCAACACGGTGACGCTCACCAATTTCGGCAAGTTCTATCCGCAGACGCACAAGGGGCACCGTGTGCAGTTCGCGAAGGACGACGGAGACGCCGAGGTCAACGACTACACGGTGCTGAAGTTCTCTGCGACTCGAGAGGTGAACCGTCGAGTCAAGGTGAACGATTAGTCATCGTTATCTGAACGTAAACGAGAATCCCCGGAGGTTTTGGCCTCCGGGGATCTTTCATGCCCGTCTCACCTCTAGCATGTAGGTGAAAGCAGTTCCGGTCGCTGGGGAGAGACCACACTGTGAGTCGCTGGGGAGGGCTTGCACTTACAGTGAAAGAGGCGAATTCGATGCCTATGCGCCCGCGCGACCAGCTCGTGGTCGATCATCTGCACATCGTCGGCGCGGCAACGGCGTATGTGGCCTCGCGCATCACCCATGTCTCCCGCGACGATCTCGCCTCTGCCGGTGCGTTCGCGCTGGTCCGTGCGGCCGAGAAGTTCGATGCGAGCCTCGGTGTGCCGTTCGGGGCGTTCGCCCGGGCACGCGTCAACTGGGCGTTGAAAGACGAGCTGCGGTCGATGGACTGGGCGCCTCGAGACGTACGAGTGCGGGCGAAGCAGACGATCAAGGTCAGGCAGACCCTGTCGGCGGCGCTCGGACGCACGCCCACAGTGACGGAGATCGCCGCGGCCATGGGCGTCGACACCGCAGTGGCGCGAGAGGGCCTGGATGACGCCGAACGTCTGCTCACCAGTCTTGACGCGCCGGATGCGCCGGAGATCGTGTGGACCGGGTATCTGCCGGAAGAACTCGCGATCGCATCCGAGCGCGATGAGTTCCTGCGACGGGCCGTCGCTGCGCTGCCGGAACGCAAGCGGTGGATCATCACGGCGATCTACTTCGACGACCGCACGGTGACCGAGCTCGCGGACGAGCTGGGAGTATCGCACGCCGCCGTCTCTCAGCAGCGAGCCGCGGCGGTGCGCATGCTCCGGGATGCGCTGGACCGCCATTACGCCGACGCCCCGACGACCGAGTCCGCGCCGGCCGCGCGCTCATCCGCGTCCGGGCTGGACGCGTATCTCGAGCGCCTCGCAGCCAGCGGCCAGCGGTTCACACGGGCGATACTCTCGCACGCCGTCGGCGTCTGATCAGGAGCCCGCCGTCCGACGCGTCGGCGAGGTCGCTCAGAGACTGAAGCCGTAGTTCGCCTGACCTACCAGGATGAGGTTGACCGTCGTCGGGTAGACCTCGGGCTCCTCGTCCTCGTCGTCGAGAAGCTCGAGCTTGTGGATCGGCACGAAGATGCTGCCGTCCGGTTCGAAGATGAGATCCTTCGGCACGAACGACGCGAAGATCGACCGCGTCGCGTTGCGCAGTTCGAAGGTGCGCCCGACGTCGCCCCGCTCGAAGAGGTTCATCTCCACCTCGTCCGACCAGACCTTGCCGTCGGGGAAGCGGGCCTCGATGCGATACGTGCTCGGCTCGACAGACTTGATGTTGAGGTCCTCCACGACGTCTGCGAACAGCGCGTCCGGCTGCTCGAGCTCGAACGCGATGGCACGCAGGTGGTCGTAATTGAGGCGGGCCCGGCGCGAGAACAGGGCGACGTTCTCGATCTCGTCAGGATCGGCGTGCGGTGCCTGGTCGATCAGATACTGCCGCACCTCGTCAGGGCCCGGGTACTCGAATCGCATGTGGTAGTGGAACCGCCCAGGGCGGTTGACGATGTAGGTGCTGACATCGCTGATGTCGTTCACCGTCAGGCAGTAGATGCGCTTCACGGACGAGAGGCCGTCGAACAGCGACAGGAACTGGTTCTGCCGGTTGTCTCCCTCTCCGCCGCGGCGCCCCGCAGGGAAGACCTTCTCGAACTCGTCGAAGATGATCAGGCACTCGTCGAGGGTGTCGAGGAACTCCACGATGCCGTCGTTGTCCTCTGAGACGATCACCACGGGCAGGCACTGCTCGCGGGCCTCCTCGGCGACCATGCGCAGGAACAGCGTCTTGCCGATCCCTTTGTCGCCGGACAGCATCACACCGAGACTGCGATCCGTGAGGGCATAGGAGCGGAAGATCTTGTCGACCTTCCTGTCGCGGCCGCCGTAGACGCGTTCGGTGCCCACTGTCAGGTCGTCGATCTTGATCAGGCTGAAGCCCTCTTTCGAGGTGAAATGCACCCGATAAGTGCCGAGAGGGAACTCGTGATGCGTGCGGACGGCCGCGTCGTACACGCGGACATGTCCGCCCGTCTCGATGTAGGTGCTGGTCAAGATCCTTCTCCTTTGCTCCCCGTACTCATATATCGGTTGAGATCCGATCGCCGTAAGGCGTTCGGAAAGAAACTTTTCGCAGTACCCTGAGCGGACAGTGGGCGTGGGGACGCCCGGGTCAGGGGATCCATCATGGGCGAGTATGCAGGGGACGAGCAGCCGGTCGCAGGTGCGATCGTCATCGTTGTCGAGGCCGCGCCGCAGGGGCTGATGCAGTACACACTGGATCCCGACGACCGACAGCCCGCATGGCAGGCGGTGCTCGTCGCTCACGACGACGCCGTGATGGGAGCCGTGACCACGCCCGAGCAGACGGCGGAACTGCTGGTGCGCGGAAGCGTCGAGTGCATCAGGCAGAGCATCCCGAGCCTCGAGGTCGGCGGCCTGACCATGCGCCCCGAGCTGGGCCCGAACGACAATGCACAGATCGTCGCCGCCGGAGAAGCCACCTTCCTGAGGTCCGAATGGGATGCGGTCGTCAGGCGGGCCGACGACCGACCCGAGAGCTGAGCTCGAACTCTGTCACCCGAGCACGCCACATCGCCGTCAGCCGGGAATCAGGTACGCGTCGACGATGAGCGGGCCGCGGATCTGACGGAGCTCGTCGATGATGCGATCGACGCCGCGGGCAGAGACCGACGGCATCTGCAGGTCGTGGGGGCCCAGCGGCTCGAGCCGCCCTGTGCGGATGCGGATGACCTCCCAGCCGGCGGCGCGCAGGGCACGATCCTTGCGCAGGTCCGTCTCCTGTCGCTTGCCGACATGCTCGAGTCCGTGGCGCCCGACGGTGTCGTACTCGATCGCGACGCGAAGCTCCGGAAGCAGGATGTCGGGCCAGACCTCGGTGTGACGGAAGAACGGTCGCGCCACCTTGACCGCGTTGACACCCGACGCGAAGGTGATGCGAGACGCGAGCGCTGCGCGGAGCCGGGCTTCGGCGGCGGATGCCGGCGCAGGAGCGCACACGCTCGAAAATGCCTCGCCGGTCGGCAGATCGGGAGTCTTGTCGCACAGCGTGAGCTGCGGTCTCGGACGCCGCGGAATCGCGCGGGCCTCTCCCAGCACCACGGGCTGGGGCCTGGCGAGCGTCGAGCACTCGGGGCACCATGCCGATTGGCGACGCACCCGTCCCGGCCGCTCACGCTGTTCCGACGGAGTCGCGGCGAAACGATGGCCGACCCGGCATTCCCAGCACAGCAGCACGTCTGCGGCCAGCGGCACCTGCGAGAGCGCGATGCCGTGATTGAGCTCGGGATGGTACTGACGGATCAACTCGGGGTACGCGGCCCATTGCGAGCGATAGGTGCCGACCTCGTATGGCACGTCTCGGCCTCGCGAGAACTGGCGTCTCGCCCACCACGACTGCACTGGTTCGGCCACGTCGGGCAACCTACCGGTCGCCGCCGACATCGCCAGAGGGCGTCGGACGTGACAGACTCGCGAGGGAGAACGAGTCCGGTGGACGGACAGAGGGAGTCATCATGCCGCAGCGGATCGTGATCAGTGGCGCATCGGGTCTGATCGGCACGGCCCTCGCGTCGTCCTTGCGCTCGGACGGCGTGGAGGTGACGACCCTCGTGCGTCGTCCTCCGCGCGACGCCTCCGAGGTGCAGTGGACACCGGGGGAGCGTGAACTCGACCCCGACGTGCTGGCAGGTGCTGACGCCGTGGTGGCTCTGGGCGGGGCGAGCGTCGGCCGCCTGCCGTGGACCCCGCGCTACCGCCGTGAGCTGGTCGAGTCTCGGCTGACGACCACTCGCACGCTGGCCACTGCGGTGCGCACCCTGCGTGACGATGCTCCGTCGCTCGTCTCGGCGTCCGCCGTCGGCTACTACGGCTCGGCACCCGGCGAGATCCTGACCGAGGCGTCTCTTGCGGGTGACACTTTCCTCGCGCAGCTCTGCGTCCGCTGGGAGCAGGAGGCGCTGCGTGCGGGGGAGCAGACGAGAGTGGCGCTGCTGCGCACGGCCCCGATCATCCACCGCCAGGGTGTGCTCAAACCGCTCATCCAGCTGACCCGATTCGGCGTCGCGGGTCCCATCGGGCCCGGCACCCAGATCTGGCCGTGGATCTCTCTGGAGGACGAGATTCGCGGCATCCGACACGTGATCGATCAGCGTCTCGAGGGTCCCGTGAACTTCACCGGCCCGACGCGCGCCTCGGCGAACGACATCGGCCGTGCACTCGCGAAGAAGATGCGGCGACCGTTCTGGATTCCGGCTCCGACCTGGGCGCTGAGACTCGCGCTGAGCCGTGACGCCGCCGACTCGCTGCTCGTCTCGGATGCCGATGTGAGGCCGGCGGCGCTGGAGGACTCCGGGTTCGGGTTCACCCACAAGACCGCTGCGCAGGCCGTCGACGCAGCGATCTGATCGCGGTGGTCGACGGCCGCATGCTCAGCGGGCGTGGGGGTCGCGCCGGTTGAGGGTCTCGACCACCTGCGCGTAGTCGCCCCGCGCCTCGCCGTAGCGCAGGAACTTGACGTTCTCGACCTGGATCTCGGTCGCGTCCGGCTGGGCCTCGATGAGTTCGACGACCTCGGTGACGAACTCGTCGAGCGGCATCGCGAAGTCGCTGGTCTCCTGACCGGGCATCAGGGACGTGCGCACAGCGGGCGGTTCGAGCTCGAGCACGCTCACGCTCGTGTCGGCGAGCTGCAGGCGCAGCGATTCGCTGAGCATGTGGATGGCCGCCTTCGTGGCGTTGTACGAGGGGGTGACGCGCAGCGGGGCGAAGGCCAGACCGGACGACACGGTCATGATCGTGGCATCCGGCATGGTGCGCAGGTGCTCGATGAACGCCGCGATCAGTCGGATCGGGCCGAGCAGGTTCGTGGTGACCGTCGCCTCGGCCGTCTCGAGGAACCCTGCGGGCGACGTCCAGTCCTCGGGGCGCATGATGCCGGCCATCGCGATGACGACGTTGAGCGAAGGATGCGTGGCCAGCACCGTCTGCGCCGCACTGTGGATGCTGCCGGCATCCGTCGTGTCGATCTGGACGGTGTCGATGCCCGGGTTCGCCGCCGCGATCTCGTCGAGCAGTTCGACACGACGTCCGCCCACGATCACGGTGTTGCCTCTTTCGCTGAGTCGCCGGGCGAGCGCGAGGCCGATGCCGCTCGTGGCGCCGGGGATGAAGATGGTGTTTCCGGTGATGTTCATGCATCCACTCTTCGGAGTGTCGCAGCGGCGCACCAGAGACCACGCATCCAGGGATCCCCGATCCCTGGATGCACGACGCCGAGCACGAGATACTTCACGGGTGGACAGAGAAGCACTGGCCGAGTTCCTCGTGCGACGCAGGGAGCAGCTGAAGCCGTCAGACGTCGGGCTCGGCGCGGGAGCGCGCCGCCGCACTCCCGGTCTCCGTCGCGAGGAGGTCGCGCAGCTCGCAGCCATGTCGACCGACTACTACGCGCGCCTCGAACAGCAGCGCGGTCCGCAGCCCAGCGTGCAGATCCTCGCCTCGCTCGCACGGGCGCTGCGGCTGACTCCCGACGAGCGCGACTACCTGCATCGCATCTGCGGGCACAGCGCCCCGGACCGCACGACCTTCACCGACTACGTGCATCCGGGCATGCTCCGTGTTCTCGACCGCCTCGATGACACGCCCGCCTTCGTCGTCTCGATGCTCGACGAGGTCCTGATCCAGAATGACGCCGCACGGGCGCTGCTCGGCGACGTCAGCGGTCTGGAGGGTATCGAGCGCAGCGGGATCTACCGCTGGTTCGCGCACCCGCATGACGAGCGCGGGCGCTACCCGGAGCAGGATCACCTGAGGCACAGTCGTGTGCTCGTGGCGTCGCTCCGGTCCGCATACGGCGCGCTCGGCGAGCGCTCACGAGCCGGCGAGATCGTGCGCGAGCTCATCGTCCGCAGCCCGGAGTTCGCCGAGCTGTGGAACGTGCACGAGGTGCGGCGGCGTTTCGAAGACCACAAGGTCCTCATCCATCCGGAGATCGGTCCGATCGAGGTCGACTGCCAGGCGCTGTTCACCGAGGACGAATCCCAGGCGCTCATCGTGCTGACAGCAGCGCCGGGGAGCGATGCGGCGAGCAAGCTCGAACTGCTCAGAGTGCTCGGGACACAGCGGGTCTGACCGGCAGCCAGCACGACACCCTGCTGCTGTACTCCACGAATTCCGACCCGAATCTCGCTTCGAGATCCGCCTCCTCGAGCGGTCGCACGACCGAGTTCCACAACAGCGATCCAAAGAGCGAATACGTGACGACGAGCCAGGAGCCCATGATGAGGCCCACGCTGATGCCCTGCGCGATGCCGGCGACCGCCATCGGGTTGCGCACGTATCGATAGGGGCCGGAGATCACGAGTCGCCGCGCCATCTGCGACGGGAGCGGGGTGCCCTCGCCCTCGACCGACATCGACACGGCCGACCAGATTCCGAGGGCGGTCGCGGCGACGAGAAGCACACCGCCGGCCAGGTGGACGACGAACGGAACCTCGATGCGCAGCGACCACCGGGCCTCGACGAGCGACACCACGATGGGGATGACCACCAGGAAGGTGCCCCAGAAGAACAGCGTCTGCAGTCCGGTGCGGGCGAGCAGCGCTCGCGTGCCGATGCTCGCAGCCGGCCGGAAAGCGAGCGGACCGGTGACCAGCCATTCCACGGGTGCTCGCCCGCAGAGCAGGACGATTCCCGCCGCTGCGCTCGCCCCGGCAGCAATCACCATGACCAGGGCGCCCCATCCGGCGAGGCCCGTCGCCGTGGCGTAGACGGCCATACCGGCGGCGACGATGGCCGTCCACGGAACAGCGACCCAGACAGCCCACCAGAAACCCGCTGCGATGACAGCCGAACCGATGACGAAGAGCGGGATGTCGAACACCGCCACGAGTCCCGCCGGCAGGTCTCCGAGGGTGAGACGACGCACGTCGTCCGACAGCGCCGCCGCGATCCACCAGGCCACTCCCGCCAGAGCCTGCACAGCGAAATACAGCCGAGCGGTCACCGGTGTGATCGGGATCCCTGCGATGACCGGCATGCCGCCAGTCTATGAGCGCCCTCTGCCGACGCCCGCTCAGGACGCCGCCTCAGGACTCCTCGTGCGACCCGGGATCTGCGTCGAACAGCCGTCCGTCTGCGCGTCCGAGCGCGGTGATCGCCTCGACCTCGGCGGTGGTCAGCACGATCTCTGCTGCGGCGAGGTTCGAGACCTGGTGTTCGAGAGAGGATGCCTTCGGAATCGCCACCGTCTCCCGTGCGATGTGCCAGGCCAGCACGGTCTGGGCGGGGGAGATGTCGTGCGCCGCGGCGACCTCACCGATCACCTGTTCCTCGATCAGCTGCTTCGCGCGTCCCAGTGGACTCCACGCCTCGGTGAGGATGCCGTTCTCGCGGTGATAGGCGAGCTGCTCGTCCTGCGGGAAGTACGGGTGCACCTCGATCTGGTTGACGACGGGGCGGACGCCGGTCTCGCGCTCGATGCGTTCGAGGTGCTCGGGGAGGAAGTTCGAGACGCCGATCTGTCTCACGACTCCGCGCTGCTGAGCCTCCACCAGCGCCTCCCATGCCTGCACGTACTCGTCCTGGTGCGGGTTCGGCCAGTGGATGAGGTGCAGGTCGATCGCGTCGACGCCCAGCCGTGACCGGCTCTCCTCGATGCTCGTCCGCGCCTTCGCGCGCGGGTGATGACGGCCGGGCAGCTTGGTCGTGACGATGAGTTCGGACGCGTCCACGTCGGATTCGCGCACCCCGCGGCCGACCGACCCCTCGTTCTCGTAGTTGAATGCCGAGTCGATCAGCCGGTACCCGGCGCCGATCGCCGAGGCCACGGCATCCGCGCCTGCATCCCCGTTGAGGGCGTAGGTGCCGAGTCCGAGAGCGGGGAGGGCGAAGCCGTTGTGGGCCGTGAAGTGAGGGAGAGCCGTCATGGCGCCAGCGTACGCTGGAGCGATGAGCGGACTGCAGAGGATGGCGCCAGATGACGGCGTCCCGGATAATGCGGCGCGTTGTCCGTGTGGCTCCGGAGATGTCTTCGGCGGATGCTGCGGGCCTCTGCTCGACGGGGCACTCGCACCAACGGCCGAGCGCCTGATGCGCTCACGCTTCACGGCGTTCTCGATCAAGGATGCCGCGTACCTCCTGAAGACCTGGCATCCGTCGACCCGCCCCGCCGAGATCGACCTCGACGACGACGTGGTCTGGCGGCGCCTCGTGATCATCGATCGCGCCGGCGGCGGCCCTTTCGATCGCGACGGTGAGGTCGAGTTCGAGGCCTTCTGGCAGCAGGGCGCCGAGCGCGGTTCGCTCCGCGAGCGGAGCCGCTTCGTGCGCGAGGACCGCAGGTGGCTCTACCTCGACGGACAGGTCGGGTGATGGACGTGACCGCGCAGCGACTAGATTTGAGAGCGTGAACGCCAGCCCAGAACACCAGCGCATCCTGCTCGACGTCGCCGACCTGGACCGGCGCATCGCGCAGGCGGAGCGCGCGCGCACCAAGCCCCCGCAGGCCGCCCGCATCACCGAGCTCGTCGCGATCCGTCAGGATCAGCTCCGCGAGCTGACCGCGCTGACCGGCACACGTGACGACGTGCGCACCGAGCTCAAGCGGCTCGAGTCCGATGTGAAGCTCGTCGAGCAGCGCCGGGCCCGCGATGCCGATCGGCTCGCCACGGCCACGAACTCGAAGGAGGCCCAGGCGCTCGAGCACGAGATCGCCAGCCTCGCCAAGCGCCAGAGCGACCTCGAGGACATCGAGCTCGATGTCATGGGTCGTGTCGAAGATGCCGACGCGGCGGTCGCCGCGCAGCAGGCGCTGCTCGGCACCACGACCGCAGAAGGAACCGCGCTCACCGCTCAGGCCAAGGCCGACGTCGCGGCCGCGACCGACCTCATCGCCCAGTTGACGCGCGATCGCGAAGCGGTGACGGCATCCCTTCCGGCGCCGCTCCTGGCCGAGTACGCACGCCGCGCCGCGAACAGCGCCGGCGCCGCGGTGCTGAGCCGTGGCACCTGCGAAGGCTGCCGGATGCTGCTCCCGGGCACCGACCTCAACGACATCCGCAACGCGCCGGACGACCTCGTGGTCTTCTGCCCCGAGTGCGGCTGCATCCTGGTGCGCACCGAGGAATCCGGGCTGTGATCTCTGCGCCGCGAGCACGCCAGCGGTGAACTCGCGGCAGCAGACCGAACGTCGCGTCGTCCTGGTGGCGGCTCGCTCGGGCGGCTACACGGCGGTGGAACTCGATGCGGACGATGCCGAGGCACATCGGTTCGACCTCTCCGCGTCCGAGATGCCTGCGTGGGTCGCGGCTCAGGAGCGCGAGAATTCGCCGCGCTGGGTGATCCGCAGCGCCCGCGAGATCTACCCCGTCCTGCTCGACGCGGGGGTCATGCTCGCCCGCTCTCACGATCTGCTGCTCTGCCACGCGATTCTTCGCGACACGGACAAGGTCCCGCGCCCGCTCGCTCCGTCGTCGTCCTGGGTGCGACGTGAGCCCGTCGACGAAGCCCCGGCGCTGTTCGACGTCGTCGCGCATGACGCGCCGGATGACCCTGTCGGCGACGCCCTCGACCAGTACCGCGAGCAACGTCGCGTTCTCAGGGACAGCAAGGACGGTCGCCTGACGCTGCTCACCTCGGCCGAATCGGCCGGAGGACTGATCGCCGAGGAGATGCGCGCGGCCGGCCTGCCCTGGAACGAGTCGGTGCACGATGGCATCCTCACGGAGATCCTCGGCACCCGACCGATCGCGGGAGGCCTGCCCAGTCGCATGGTGGCGCAGGCCGAGCGGGTGCGTTCGATCCTCGGAGACCCCCATCTGAACCTCGAGAGCCAGCCGAAGCTGCTCCGCGCTCTGCACCGTGTCGGCGTGCAGGTCGAGTCGACGGGCCGGTGGGAGCTCGCCCAGCACAGCCATGCCGTGGTCGAGCCGCTGCTGGCGTACAAGAAGCTGTCGCGTCTGCTGAGCGCCAACGGATGGGCGTGGCTCGCCGAGTGGGTGCATGACGGGCGTTTCCGGCCGATCTACATCACGGGCGGGGTCGTGACGGGGCGGTGGGCGTCGGCGGGAGGCGGCGCCCTGCAGCTGCCGCGCAACCTGCGCGCCGCGGTGCGCGCCGACGATGGGTGGACGCTGGTCGTCGCCGACGTCGCTCAGCTGGAGCCGCGGATGCTCGCCGGCATGGCAGGCGACCGTGCGATGGCCCGGGCCGCGCAAGGAAAGGACCTCTACGCCGGGGTGGTGGAATCGGGCGCCGTGGCGACGCGCGAAGAGGCGAAGTACGCCGTCCTCGGGGCGATGTACGGAGCGACGACCGGTGACAGCGGTCGGCTGGTTCCCCGACTGCGCAAGGTGTATCCGCGCGCTATGGCGCTCGTCGACAAGGCTGCGCGGTTCGGCGAGGACGGGGGAGTCGTGTCGACGTGGCTGGGGCGGTCGTCTCCGCGTCCGTCGATCGAGTGGGAGACGATGCAGGCCGCCGCCACCGGTGCCGACGCCGACCCCGCCGAGGTGGCACTCGCCCGCCGCCGCGCGCGCGACTGGGGACGCTTCACGCGCAACTTCGTGGTGCAGGGCACCGCGGCAGAGTGGTCGTTGATCTGGCTCGCTGAGATCAGGCACCGCCTGCAGCAGTTTCCCGAGGCAGAGCGAGAGGCTCCGGCATCCGGGATCTTCGGCTCGCGTGCCCACCTCGCCTTCTTCCTGCACGATGAGGTGATCCTGCATGTTCCTCAGGAGCAGGCGGATGCCGCCGCGGATGCCGTACGCGAAGCGGCGGCGGTGGCCACGCGCCGACTCTTCGGGGGTTTTCCCATCGAGGTCCCGCTCGATCTGCGGATCGCGGAGTCGGCTGAGAAGTAGGACGCTCTGGTCGTAGACTGGACGTGCGAATGGGTCGACTGGACGGTCGCGTGGCGGGCAACCGCACCGAGGAACGTCCGGGCTCCTCAGGGCAGGACGGTGGGTAACGCCCACCCGGAGCAATCCGCGAGAAAGTGCCACAGAGAGCAGACCGCCCCGCAAGGGGTAAGGGTGAAAGGGTGGTGTAAGAGACCACCGGGGGCCATGGTGACATGGCCCGCCAGGTAAACCTCGTCCGGAGCAAGGTCAGACAGAGGATGTTGACGCGGCTCGCCGAGTCCTCGGGTAGACCGCTAGAGTGCCACGGCAACGTGTCGCCGAGAGAGATGGCCGTCGAAGGGGCGAAGAACCCCGGAACAGAACCCGGCGTACAGGTCGGCCCATTCGCATCATCACCGTTGGCTTCGGGGCAGGATGCCACGGTAGCGTTCGTTCATGTCGAACCGCACAGCCGCCGCCACCGTGGCGTTCCTCGCCGCCTTGGTTGCCGCAGCGCTCACCGGCTGCACCGCGCCGGCTCCGGAGGGCACCGAGACTTCCGCGGCAGTTCAACCCGTGGTGAAGCCGACGCCGAGCGGTACGCCCGTGCCGACACCGACCGCGACGGCTGAGGTGAGCCGCTGCGACGTGCTGTCCAAGATCTCGTTGACCGGCTACAGCGAGGGCGATGAAGAGCCGACCTACTACGCGACGTGGAACGGCGTACTGCCGGTGGACAACGGAATGACCGATTTCGCGCGCGGCACGGTCACGAAGACAGCGGACGGCACCATCGCGACGTACACGGTCGCCGCTGGCGATGCGCCGTCCGCGATCAGGGAGCGGCTGTGCAGCGACGTTTACGCGGCGATGACCTATAGCCGTCTGGGGTCGATGCTGTACCCGGGCGATGTGCTGACGCTGGGACCGGGAGCCATGGAGCCGCTCGCGACGGAGACGTTCATCTGGGAGCCTCAGCGCCGCTGACAGTATCCGGGGCGCTGCTCCCCTCATCCGACGCCTTCCGTCGCTTGAGGTTGCGTCGCACGAGCGGCCAGAACAGAATGAGCACCCCGGTGGCGATGAGGCTCGTCCAGACCTGGGTTCGTCCGCCCTCGCTGAACATCATCACGGCGATCACCGCCGCGATGCATGCGATCAGCAGGATGTTGAGCCAGGGGTGCAGCCACATCTTGAGCTTGAGGTTCGCGACCTCTTCGGGCGTCATCTTCTGACGGAGCCGCCACTGCGTGAGGGCGATGAAGACGTAGACGAACAGGGCGACGAGTCCGGCCGAGTTCATGATGAAGTCGAAGATCCCCGATCCCGGCGTCAGGAAGTTCACCAGGGTGGCGATGAGTCCTCCGCTGGTCGAGGCCAGCAGAGCCATCACCGGCACGCCGTTCTTCGACTTCTTCGCCACGATCTTCGGCGCGAAGCCCTGCTCGGCGAGGGCCGCGAACATGCGCGATGCCGAGTAGAGACCCGAGTTCAGCACCGAGATGACCGCGGTGAAGATCACGAGCTGCATGATGATGCTCGCGCCGGGAATGCCGAACTGCTCGAGAGCGTACGTGAACGGCGCATTGGCCACATCGGTCGGAACCGGCAGCTCGTTCCAGGGAACGACGGTGACGATGATGAGCACGGAGCCGACGAAGAACAGCAGGATGCGCCAGATGATCGTGCTCGTCGCCTGACGGATGCCCTTGGCAGGGTCCTCCGACTCGGCGGAGGCCATCACGGCGATCTCCGTGCCGAAGTACGAGAAGATCACCAGCGCCACCCCTGTGAAGGCGACGCCGAAGCCGTTCGGCGCGAAGCCGCCGTGCTCCCACAGGTTCGAGATCGAGATCTCGGAGTTCGGCCACAGTCCGAAGGCGAACAGCAGACCGGCGCCGAGGAAGACGACGATCGCGAGCACCTTGACGCTGGCGAGCCAGAACTCGACCTCCCCGAAGGCGCGGACGGAGATGATGTTCGTGCCGACGAAGATGCCGATCAGGATCAGCGACCAGGCCCATGACGGGACCGCGGGGAACCAGCTCGCCATGGTCTCGCCGCCCAGCACCGCCTCGTAGGCGAGCACGCCGACCCAGAAGTACCAGTACAGCCATCCGACGAGATACGCGGCCCAGTTGCCGAGGCCCACTCGTGCGTACTCCATGAACGAGCCGATGGCCGGGCGGGACGCCGCCATCTCGCCGAGCATGCGCATGGCGAGGAACACGAGCAGCCCGCCGATGAGGTACGACAGCACCGCGGCCGGCCCGACGGCGCGGATGACGTTGCCCGATCCGACGAACAGACTCGCCCCGATGATTCCACCCAGGGTGATCATGGTGACATGGCGCGACCGCAGCTTCTTCGCCTGAGGTCTCTCGACCGGTACGAGACCGGCTGACGTCGCCGGTGAAACCGGCTTCCTCCAGGACGATTCTGAGGGTTCGTTCATCTCGAAGCTGCCTTTCTTCACGGCGCGGCCCTCACAGCCAGGCCGGCCATCCGGGTCGTCTCGCCGACCGAGAAGCACACGGAGAGGCTATGTTGTCACGGCTCTGCGACCCCACGCAGTATTTTCTGCGGCGTGCATCCGGCGTTCGGCTGGACATGCAGAAAGGCCCCGCCGGATCGGCGAGGCCTTCTGCGCTCGGTACGTGTGTGTGTATGCGTGTCAGTCGCCGGCGAGGGATGCAGCGCCGATGATGCCCGAGTTGTTGCGGTGGATCGCCGGCACGATCGGGGTCTTGAGGTCGAGCAGCGGCAGGAAGTCTCCGGCGTTCTTCGACACCCCGCCGCCGACCACGAACAGGTCAGGGCTGAAGAGGAACTCGATGTGCGAGTAGAACCTCTGCAGACGCTCGGCCCACTCCGACCAGCTCAAGCCCTCGCGCTCGCGCGCGGACGTCGCCGCATAGGTCTCGACCGACTCGTACTCGCCGAAGTTCAGGTGTCCGAGCTCGGTGTTCGGCAGCAGAACGCCGTCGTAGAGGAACGCCGACCCGATTCCCGTGCCGAGGGTGGTGAGCAGCGTGAAGCCGCGCACGTCGCGGGCCGCACCGTGGCGCGCCTCTGCGACACCGGCAGCATCCGCGTCGTTCACGAAGACGATGTTGCGTCCGAGTCCGTCACGGAAGAAGCGCTCGGCGTCGAAGTCGACCCACTCCTTCGAGACGTTGGCGGCGGAAAGCGTCTTGCCGCGCTTGACGATGGCGGGGAAGGCCACGCCGAGGGGGAGGGTCGAGTCCTTCACGTCGAGGGTCTTCAGCACCGTCTGCACCGCCTCGAGGACATCCTGCGGAGATGCGCCCTTGGGAGTGGGCACGCGCACCCTGTCCGAGGCCATGATGCCGTGCTCCAGGTCGACGAGACCTGCCTTGATACCCGTGCCGCCGATGTCGACGCCGATCGCTTTTGCCATGGTCGATAGCTTAGCGACCGACGTCAGCGCCGATAGGATCGATGACACCACGTGAAGAAGGGGATCGGCCATGTCGAACGGCGATGAGAAGTACTGGTACAACCTGGAGACCGGTCAGGTGGAGTTCGGGATGATCTCCGCGTCGGCCGATCGCGTCGGGCCCTTCGACACCGAGGCCGAGGCGTCTCGGGCTCCCGAGAAGCTCAAAGAGCGCTCGCGCGCCTGGGCCGAGGAGGAAGCGGCCGAGAGCGGCTGGGACGCCGGCACCGGCAAGGGCGCTGAGTGACCGTGGACAAGCAGAGAGATTTCGTCCTCCGGACGATCGAAGAGCGCGGCGTCAAGTTCGTCCGCCTGTGGTTCACCGATGTCATCGGCACCCTCAAGTCCGTCGCGATCGCGCCGGCCGAGGTGGAGGGCGCGTTCGCCGAGGGGATCGGGTTCGACGGCTCTGCCATCGAGGGTCTGACCCGCAGCTACGAGTCCGACCTGCTCGCACAGCCCGACCCCACCACGTTCCAGACCCTGCCGTGGCGCGGCGAGATCGATCCGACTGCGCGCATGTTCTGCGACATCACCACGCCCGACGGGCGTCCGGCTGTGTCCGACCCGCGCCACGTGCTCAAGCGCACCCTCGCGAAGGCCGCCGATGCCGGGTTCACCTTCTACACGCATCCCGAGATCGAGTTCTACCTGCTCAAGTCGTCGTCGTTCGGTCCTGAGGGTCCGGTGCCGGTGGACTCTGCCGGCTACTTCGACAACGTGCCCGGCGGCACCGCGCACGACTTCCGGCGTCGCTCGGTGCGGATGCTCGAAGACCTCGGCATCTCGGTGGAGTTCAGCCATCACGAGGGCGGGCCCGGGCAGAACGAGATCGACCTCCGCTATGCGGATGCGCTCACCATGGCCGACAACGTGATGACGTTCCGCACGGTCATCAAGGAGGTCGCGATCGAACAGGGCGTCTACGCGACGTTCATGCCGAAGCCTCTCAGCGGTCACCCGGGAAGCGGCATGCACACGCACATGTCGCTCTTCGAAGGGGAGCGCAACGCGTTCTACGAAGAGGGCGCCAAGTACCAGCTGTCCAAGACCGGACGCCACTTCATCGCCGGGCTCCTGCGGCACGCGAACGAGATGGCCGCGGTGACCAACCAGTTCGTCAATTCGTACAAGCGGCTCTGGGGCGGCGACGAGGCTCCGAGCTTCGTCACGTGGGGTCACAACAATCGCTCCGCGCTCGTCCGGGTGCCGATGTACAAGCCCAACAAGGGCGGATCGTCACGCGTCGAATACCGTGCGCTCGACTCCGCAGCGAACCCCTATCTCGCCTACGCGCTCATGCTCGCGGCGGGGCTCAAGGGCATCGAGGAGGAGTACGAGCTGCCGCCGGAGGCCGAGGACAACGTGTGGTCGCTCAGCGACGCCGAGCGTCGTGCGCTCGGCTACTCCGCGTTGCCCGCGAGCCTCGACCACGCGCTCGAGTACATGGAGAGCTCCGAGCTGGTCGCCGAGACCCTCGGCGAATCGGTCTTCAACTACGTGCTTCTGAACAAGCGCAAGGAGTGGGAGGCCTACCGTGGCCAGGTCACACCGCTCGAGCTGAAGAACAACCTCGAGCTGCTCTGAGCGTCGTCCATGGCCCGTTCGGACGACTCTGTCTCGCTCTCCGCGCTGGCCAGGCTGGGGTTCGCCGAGCTCAGCGAGGCGGCGGCGAACCTCACCGAGCTCGCGACGCTGATCGGTGTCGACCGGTCGCTTCTGCTCGCTGAGGCGGATGCTGCTGATCCCGACGCGGCAGTCGAGGGGATGCTGCGCGTGGCGCGGCGCGATGCGGCACCGATCGCAGCTGTGTTCGCAGACCAGCGGGCGCGCAGACGCGCATGGCGGGTGTTCGGGTCGTCACAGGGCTTCGCCGACTTCTTCCTCAGGCATCCGACAGAAGTGTCGGTGCTGGCTGACCGATCCACGGGGCTGCCGTCGGCAGACGAGCTGCGCGAGCGCATGCTCGACGCGGTCGGCGCGCGCGACGGCTTCGCCGATTCGGGCGACGACAGTGCAGTGGTCACGCTGCGCGTGGCCTACCGGCGCAACCTCGCACTGATCGCCGCGATCGATCTGACGGCGTACAACCCGGTGCGGATCGTCGCCGATGTCGCAGCGGCGCTGGCCGATATCGCCGGCGCTGCGTTGGAGGCGTCGCTGGCCATCGCCCGTCGACGGCTCGTCGACACGATGAGTCGCGACCAGGTCGCTGCCACGCAGCTCGCCATCATCGGCATGGGCAAGGCGGGCGCACGCGAGCTGAACTACGTCAGCGACGTCGACGTGATCTTCGTCGGGGGAACCGCAGACGAGGATGTCGTCTCGGAATCGCGGGCGATCGACATCGCGACGCGCCTTGCGAGGGAGACGATGCGCGGCCTGAGCGGCATCGAGGTCGAACCGCCGCTCTGGGAGGTCGACGCGGCGCTCCGTCCAGAAGGCAAGCAGGGGGCGCTGGTGCGATCACTCGGCTCGCACCTGGCGTATTACGACCGTTGGGCCAAGAGCTGGGAGTTCCAGGCGCTGCTGAAGGCGCGGCCTCTCGCAGGCGATCCCGAGCTCGGCGCCGAGTACATCGCCGCGGTGCAGCCCAAGGTGTTCTCCAGCGCCGCGCGGGAGAACTTCGTCGACAGCGTCCAGCGCATGCGCGAGCGGGTCATGGAGCACATCGACCCCGAGGATGCGCCGTACCAGCTCAAACTGGGCTCCGGTGGACTGAGGGACATCGAGTTCACCGTGCAGCTCCTGCAGCTCGTGCATGGCCTCACCGACCCGAGCCTGCGCACCCGCGGCACGTTGGAGAGCCTCGACGCGCTGGTCGAAGGCGGCTACATCGGTCGGGCGGAGGCTGCGTCGTTCGCGGACGACTACTGCGTGCTGCGGCTGATGGAGCACAGGCTGCAGCTCAAAGAGCTCAGCCGCACCCACCTGATGCCTCGCACGCCCGCCGGCCTGCGCGTTCTGGCTCGCAGCACGGGGCTCGGAGAGTCCGGCGAGGCGATCTGGGCTCGATGGGAGAGCGTCCGGCGTGAGGTGCGCGACATCCACACCCGGCTGTTCTACCGTCCTCTGCTGAGCGCCGTGGCCTCCCTGCCCGAAGAGGAGCGCACCCTCTCGACCGCTCAGGCGCACGATCGCCTCATGGCCATCGGCTTCCGCGACCCGGCGGGCGCTCTGCGACATATCGGCGCGCTCACGACGGGGTTGAGTCGCAAGGCGACCATCCAGCGGCATCTCATGCCGGTGATGGTCCGCTGGTTCGCCGACGGCAGCGACCCGGACTATGCGCTGATCGCGTTCCGCCGCATCAGCGAGCGTCTCGGCGACACCCCCTGGTTCCTCCGGATGCTGCGGGATTCGTCCGGCGCCGCTGAGAGCCTGACGAGGCTGCTGTCTTCGTCACGATACGTCGGCGAGCTCATGGAATGGATCCCCGAGTCTGTGGCCTGGCTCGACAGCAGCGAGCTCCTGCGTCCGCGCAGCGGCGCGGCGCTCGACGAGGAGGCCAGGGCCATCCAGACGCGTCACAGGAACGTGGGTGACGCACTGCAGGCGGTTCGAGCGCTGCGACGTCGCGAACTGCTGCGCACGGCGATGGGCGGCGTCCTCGATGTGCTCTCGATCGAGCAGATCGCGACCTCGCTCACCGAGATCACCGACGCCACGATCCAGGCGGCGCTGCGCGCGGTCCGGCGTGAGATCGTCACCGCCGATGACGAGGCGTTCGATTTCGCGGTCATCGGCATGGGCCGATTCGGGGGAGCGGAGCTGGGGTTCGGCTCCGATGCCGACATCCTCTATGTGTACGACGCGAACGGCGTCGACCCTCAGCGGGCGCAGTCGCTCGCAACGCGGATCGTCGCAGGACTCCGGGAGCATCTGACCGATCATCGGGTGCCGCTCGATCTGGATGCGGACCTCCGGCCGGAGGGACGCAACGGCCCGGTGGTGCGGTCGATCGAGGCGTATGCCGAGTACTACCGACGCTGGTCGCTGTCGTGGGAGGCCCAGGCTCTGCTCCGAGCACGAGGGGTCGCAGGCAGCGCCACTCTCATCGCGAAGTTCACTGCCCTCGCCGACAGCATCCGGTACCCCGCGGAGGTCGATCTGCAGGGCACCCGGGAGATCAAGCGGATCAAGGCTCGGGTCGAGGGCGAGCGGCTGCCGCAGGGAGTGGATCCGCGTCGTCATCTGAAACTCGGCCCAGGCACGCTCAGCGATGTCGAGTGGCTGGTGCAGCTTCTGCAGTTGCAGCACGCCCACGACGTGCCTGCACTGCAGACCACGTCGACCCTCACCGCCCTCGGGGCTGCGGTCGACGCGGGATTCGTCCCGGCCGATGCCGCCGATCTGCTCCGCGCCGCGTGGTTGCTGTCCAGTCGCCTGCGCTCGGCGATCACCCTGTACACCGGCAAGACGAGCGACGTGCTGCCGACGGATCCGCGCGACCTCGATGCGATCGGTCGACTGCTCGGTTATCCCGATCGTTCAGCGAGCGTGCTCGACGATGACTACCTGGGGGTGACCCGGCGTGCGCGCCGGGCGTTCGAGCAGCTCTTCTACGGGTAGGCGGTCTCGCGTCGCGTCAAGGGCTGGCGCGCCATTTGCCTTTTCTGCGCCGGTCGCACAGGCTGAGCGCATGACGATCTCGAAGCTCGGTGTGATCTGGAACCCCTCCAAGGTTGACGGGGATTCGCTGCGCGAATCCGTCGCCGCGACGTTCGTCTCCGACGGAGTCGAAACGCCCGTCGAGTGGTGGGAGACCAGCATCGAGGACCCGGGGCGCGGTATGGCCGCCGACGCGGTGGCCGCAGGCTGCGACGTGGTGATCGCCGTCGGTGGAGACGGCACCGTGCGGGCGGTCGCGGAATCGTTGGCGGGCACGGACTCCGCGCTCGGCATCGTGCCGCAGGGCACCGGCAACCTGCTCGCTCGCAACCTCGAGATCCCGTTGAACGACATCCCCGCCGCACTGGAGCGGGTCCGCGACGGGGAGCCGCAGCGGATCGACATGGGCTGGGTCGACCACGACGGCACCGAGCACGCGTTCGTGGTGATGGTCGGCTTCGGCATCGACGCTCAGATGCTGGTGGAGACCGACGAGGACCTGAAGAACCGTGCCGGATGGATCGCATACGTGGAGGCGATGGGGCGTGCCCTGGCCGGCACCGAGATGACCGACATCACCCTCACGCTCGACGAGCAGGAGCCGCAGGCCCTCCGCGGTCACACGATGCTGATCGGCAACTGCGGCATGGTGCAGGGCGGCATCCGTCTCCTGCCGGACGCCGTGCTCGATGACGGGCTGCTCGACATGCTGCTCGTGAGCGCCGATGGGCCACTGCAGTGGCTCGACACGGTCCGCGCCTTCGTCTGGGAGAACGGCATCCGCCGCATGATGGGCAATGTCGACACCGCGGTGAGCACCGACTCGACGACCCACATCTCCGCAGAACGCATCCGGGTCGAGCTCGCGTCACCGCAGACGTTCGAGATCGACGGCGAAGAGGTCGGAGCGGTCTCCGACTTCACTGTGCGGGTCCAGCCCGCAGCGCTCACGGTTCGCTGAGGGTTCCCGGCGGGACGAGCTTGCTGTCCTGCAGCGGGAACACGACCTTCTGGACGACGATGATGATGCTGGCGGCGACCGGGATCGCGACGAGCGCGCCCAGGATCCCGCCGAGCGCGCCTCCGGCGACGGCAGCGATGACGACGAGCGCACCGGGTACAGCGACGGCCTTGTTCATGATGCGAGGCGATAGGACGTATGCCTCGATCTGCATGTAGACGAGGTAGTAGCCGAAGGCGATGAGCGCGGTGACCGGGCTCACGATCAGGCAGATCAGCGCATTGATGATCGACGCAGTCAGGGTGCCGACGAGTGGGATCATCGAGCCGATGAAGGCGATCAGGGCGAGCAGGGCAGGCACGGGCGCGCCGATGATGCTCAGAACGATGAGGCTCAGGATGCCGTTGATCAGCGCGAGGCTGGCCTGTCCCATCACATATCGTCCGACGGCACCCGAGACGTCTTCCAGGAGCCCGCCGAAGGTGTCCCGCTGGTACGACGGGACGAAGCGCACGGCGACGCGCTTCATGCTGCGGAGGGACGCCATGAAATACAGCGTCAGAATCAGCACGATGGTGACTCCGGTGAACCCTCCGGCGATGCCGGCGCCGACCGCGAACACGCCGCCGCTGATGTTCAGGATGTTGCCCGGGTCCTGCACGAAACTCAGCACGCCCTGGGCCGCGTCGTCGAAGGTGGAGCCGAACTGCTCGCTGACGTCCTTGAACCAGGCGCTGGCCATGAAGTCCTCGACCATCTTCGGGCCGTCCTGGATCAGGTTTGTCACCTGCTCGACGAGGAGCGGCACGATGGCGAGGATGATCCCTACGAAAGCCAGGACCACGACGGAGACGACGATCGCGACCGCCGCTGGGCGAGGGAGCTTGCGCTCGATGAACGAGACGACGGGGTCCAGGCCGAGGGCGAGGAAGACGGCGACCCCGATGTAGACGAGCACCGTCGCGAGCTGATCGACGATGCCTCCGATCAGGAGGGCGACCAGGACGCCCAGCGCACCCAGAAGTCCGTATGTGAACGGGTTGATGCGAGCGAGCGCCGCCGCCGCGGTCTTGGGCTGAGCCGGGGGAGTCTCGGTCGTGTGGACCTTCTTCGACTGCAGCCTGTCGTTCTTGCGGCGCATGATGGCCCCTCGCTATTGTTCGTTCGGACCCCTCAGTTGACCAGTCGATGCGGGGGAAAGCAAGCGCGACACGGCCACGCTCTTTGTGGTGTATGACGTGGTGGATGTCGGATGCCTGTGCGATCGTTCACGCATGGATGCCCTGACACTCAGACCCTGGTCCGCGGGTGATCTCGAGCTGCTGCGTGTGGCGAACACTCCGGAGATGACGGCCCATCTGAACGGCGTCGAGAGCGAGCAGCAGCTGGTCGACCGCAACGCCCGCTACCTCCGCCTGTGGGAGGCGGGAGAGGCCAGGATGTTCGTAATCGAGGACGAGGATCGTCGTTCGCTGGGGTCGATAGGGTTCTGGAACTCCGAGTGGCGTGACGAGCCGGCGTTCGAGACGGGGTGGTTCGTGATTCCTGACGCGCAGGGGAGAGGCGTGGCTTCCCGGGCTCTCGGTCTGCTGATCGATGACGCGACAGCGCACCGTGGTGACCGCAGGTTCCTGACGGCATTCCCCTCGGTGGAGAACGCGGGGTCGAACGGCGTCTGCCGTCGCAGCGGGTTCGAGATGGTGGGCACCTTCACCGACACGTTCCGCGGTGCAGAGCTGACGATGAACGAATGGGTGCTGGATCTCGTCGGCTGAGCGCGCGCTACTCGGCCGTCTCGGGCTTGTCGCCCTTCTCGCTCTTCGGCGACGACTCGAACGCTGCGCCGAACGCGACTCCCAACGCCAGGCCGAACGCAACCCCGACGCCCACGTTGTCGAACAGCAGCATCCCTGCCCCCGCACCGATCGGAAGCCCGATCGCCATCCCGAGAGCGATGCCGACACCCGGCTTCTTCGTCGAGTTCTCGGTTGCTTCGGAGTTCTCGTCTGATTCGGTCATACGCAGCACGATACGTAGTCGGGCGAGCACCCACATCCCCCGCAAGACGGACACGGTGCGGTCTGCGGCGGGCAGGAAGACAAGAACGCCCCCGAGCCACAGCTCGGGGGCGTTCTCGGAGAATTCTGCGGATCAGACTCCGAAGTACAGCTCGTTCCTCCGGGGGTATAGGGGGATCATGAGAGTCGTTGTGAGACGCGGACTTCCGAGGGCCATGTTTGGGGATTCATGGTTACAAATTGCGCCCCTGTCGGCTTGTCGGCCGGGAGGGCGAGGAGAGTGGGGTTCTCTGCTTTCGCGGTCTAGCTCGCGGCAACCCTGTTGAGGAAACGCTCGACAGTCTGCCCCACCACAAGATCGGGCTTCAGCTCATCCATGAGATCCCAGTCGATGTCTGGTCCCCAGTGGAAGTGAAACTCTCGAAACAGGTGCTTTCCCCACCACGAGAGGTAGCCGGCGAAATCACCCGTCCCGAAGAATGAGTTGCCGAAGACGAGCACTTTGAGCGGGCTCGGGGCGGTGCTGTTGGTCCACCTGAACCGGCGGCCCCTCATGCCGCCGTCAGCAGGGAAGTGCTTCTCCACCATCGTGAGGCCGCCCGCGTAGGCCGCAAGCTCATCGGCGCTCGGCTCGACGATACGTGAGTAAAAAGGCAACCTGAATCGGCCGGTGAGGTCACCGACTGCGTGCCTGAATTGGTACATGCGAACGCCATCGACGAGCGGAACGAGCTGGGGGTCGATCTGAGCGGCCAGTGCAGAGAACATTCGCTGAGCACCGACCGCTGAGAAGTGGGTGTCTGTCATCAGGAACGGATCATCGACTTCGTTCCACTCCTCAAAGGGTGCAAGGCCGCTGACGTAGAAGTCGGCGTCGCGCAGCCTGCTCTCTATCTCTAGAAGCACGGGGCTCGGACCATCGATATCGAGAGGAGCATCCTCGCGCAGGACGGTCAGTTTCTCCGGGATGATGGTCTGAACGAAGCGCGCGCCACGCGCCTCGCATCCTTCTCCCCGCTGGGCGAGCACATCCATCCACTGATCAACTCGTGACAGGAGCGCATCGTCGACGGGCTCGTCGTACAGCGACAGCAGGGAGTTGGTCCCACCGGTGAGGAACAGGTGCCCGCGGAGGCCGATGACCGCTGACCCATCCATCGACGGCAACCCGGCCGGCATGAGCATGGGGGACAGGTTGCCCGCCTCGACCTGGTGTTTCACCGCGTTCCGGTCCTCCGGGGACCAAAGGGTGGTCGACGATACGCCATTCAGTTCTTCAACGGCGGTCTTCCTCAGGGTGGCTAGACCTTCGGCTCCGAGGCTCAGTGCTGCCTCTCGACCATCGCTCAGAGCTTTGACCAGGAACCGTCCGGATACGACATCGAGAGCGGTGAAGCGTCGGGAACACTCAAGAGAAAACCACGCGTCTTGGGTCGTGATCTTCTGCAGGTCGCCACGAGTTGCGCTCGGTCTCGTTTCCCCGACGATCTCGCCGTCGAAGGTGGCGACCACCCGAACATCCCGGTTATCCGCTGCCTCCGGATCGAACACCCAACCCCTGATGATCTGCCGCTCGAAGTCGAAGCGCTCTGCGTACCCTTGCACGCGGACCACTGTAGCGGACGACCTACGAGACGGCCGGAGCTGCTCGCGTCCTCCCGGATACGGAGTTGGGGTGATTCGCGCGCGCGGCAGCCACTTACGTCCTACCTCGTACGTGACGAATCGTCACGTGCCGCTGTGACCGCAGCGCTGCAGGCGCGTGGGCCCATCCCGGCCCGGCTCGAACGGGCAGCCTCCCTCTCCGACTAGCTGGACGCGTAGCCGGGGTGAGCTGACGCGCCTAGGGCGGGACCGAGAAGGACTCTACGCGAGACGCAAGAGAGCCCGCCAGGCATGGCCTGACGGGCTCTCTGTGAGATTCTGCGGACTCCCTGCGGACTAACCCCCGGAATTCCGCGTGATCTGGCTACACTCCGAAGTACAGCTCGTACTCGAACGGGTGCGGACGCTGAGCCATCGGCAGGATCTCGTTCTCGTACTTGTACGAGATCCAGGTCTCGATGAGCTCCTCGGTGAACACGCCGCCCTCGAGGAGGAACTGGTGGTCCGCCTTCAGGGCGTCGAGCGAGTCCAGCAGGGAGTTCGGGACCTGGGGGATGTTCTTGGCCTCCTCGGGAGGAAGCTCGTAGAGGTCCTTGTCGACGGGCTCGTGCGGCTCGATGCGGTTCTTGATGCCGTCGAGACCTGCCATGAGCTGTGCCGCGAACGCCAGGTACGGGTTGCCCGAGGCGTCGGGAGCGCGGAACTCGATGCGCTTGGCCTTCGGGTTGGAGCCCGTGATCGGGATGCGGATGGCAGCCGAGCGGTTTCCTGCGGAGTAGACCAGGTTGACCGGCGCCTCGAAGCCCTTGACCAGACGGTGGTAGCTGTTCAGGGTCGGGTTCGTGAACGCGAGCACGGCCGGGGCGTGTGCCAGGAGTCCGCCGATGTACCAGCGGGCGACATCGCTGAGCTGGCCGTAGCCGGCCTCGTCGTAGAACAGCGGCTTGCCGTCGTTCCAGAGCGACTGGTGCGTGTGCATGCCCGAGCCGTTGTCGCCGTAGAGCGGCTTCGGCATGAAGGTGGCGACCTTGCCCCACTCCTCGGCGGTGTTCTTGACGATGTACTTGAACTTCAGGATGTCGTCCGCCGAGTGCACCATGGTGTCGAAGCGGTAGTTGATCTCCTGCTGGCCCGCGGTGCCGACCTCGTGGTGCGAGCGCTCGAGGATGAATCCGGCCTCGATCAGCTTCAGGGTGATGTCATCGCGCAGGTCAGCGGTCTTGTCGACCGGGCTGACGGGGAAGTAGCCGCCCTTGTACGGGGTCTTGTTGGCGAGGTTTCCGCCTTCTTCCTCGCGACCGGTGTTCCACGCGGCCTCTTCGGAGTCGACCTTGTAGAAGCTCTCGCCGGCGGTGACCGAGTAGCGCACGTCGTCGAAGATGTAGAACTCGGCCTCGGGGGCGAAGAACGCGGTGTCGGCGATGCCGGTCGATGCGAGGTACTTCTCGGCCTTCTTGGCGACCTGGCGCGGGTCCTTCGAGTAGATCTCTCCGGTGCGGGGGTTGTAGATGTCGAAGATCATCACGAGGGTGCTCGCCTCGCGGAAGGGGTCCATGTAAGCCGTGGTGACATCAGGGATGAGCTGCATGTCGGACTCGTGGATGCTGGCGAAGCCGCGGATCGAGGAGCCGTCGAACAGCTGCCCGTCCACGAAGAAGTCCTCGTCGACAGTGGCCGCTGGGATGTTGAAGTGCTGCTGCACACCCGGGAGATCAGTGAATCGGATGTCAAGGAACTTGACGTCGTTCTCCTTGATGAAGGTCAGCACCTCGGACGAATCTTTGAACATGTACGACTCCTGGATTGCGGATCGATGGCTTCACGGCCATTGTGCACAGTACGTGCGGGGCGTTACTCCACGGTATCCGCTTTGTTTCCAGCATGTTACGCGCCGGTAGGCTGATGACGTGACGGATGCTGTGAACACGTACCCCGGAGAACGACTCGGAATGCCGCAGACGGGGACGGGCAGCATCGCCCGCCCTGGGCGGCGGATCGGGGCTCTCCTCATCGACTACATCGCCGCGACGATCATCGCCACCGGCTTCCTCGGATACGACCAGTTCGCACTGCCCGCAGAGGCAGGCCTGACGATGTTCGCGCCGATGGGCGTGTTCGCCCTGCTGCAGATCCTGTTCATCCCGACGGCGGGTGGCAGCCCCGGACACCGCATCCTCGGCATGCGCGTCGTACGCCTCGGCGGTGGCTGGGTGGGAGTGTGGCGGCCGATCGTGCGCACGCTGCTCATCGTCATCGTGATCCCGGCGGTCATCTGGGATGCCGACCAGCGAGGTGTTCACGACAAGGTGACGGGACTCGTTCTCATCCGCGCCTGACGCGGCTCACTCCTTGCCGCGGTTGCGGCGTCGTGCCTCGCGCGGTGCGCGACCTCCGAGGAACGAGCGTGCGGGGTCGACGACGTAGCCCTGTCGCAGCGCCTCACGACCGATGAGCATGCGGAAACCCATCTCATCTCGGTTGCTCAATGTCACCTCGGCGAGCACCTCTCGGTCATGCAGACGAATGAGCATCTCGACGACGAGTCGCTCCTGCGCATGGCCGGAAGAGCTGCGCACCGCGCGGCGATCGTGCACCGGGGATTCGACGATCACCGCGTCCTCCTGGCTGTCCTGCCAGGGCTTCACCCGGAACCGGACCCACGACACGCCGTCGCGCTCGAACTCCTGGATCTCGAATGCGTGCAGCGAAGAGGTGCGGGCGCCCGTGTCGATCTTGGCTTTGAGCCAGTCCACACCGAGATCGGGCAGGCTCACCCATTCTCGCCACCCGATAAGGGTGTTTGAATGGGATGACTTACTCACCCGACCATCCTGGCAGGAAATCCCCCGTGAAGATCGCAGTGCTCTCCCGCGCGCCGCAGGCGTACTCCACCCAACGGCTGCGCGCCGCCGCGCTCCAGCGAGGTCACAACGTCAAAGTGCTGAACACGCTGCGCTTCGCGATCGATCTCACGGCCGACGAACCCGACCTGCACTACCGCGGACGTCAGCTCAGCGACTACGACGCGATCCTGCCCCGAATCGGCAACTCGATCACCTACTTCGGCACAGCAGTGGTGCGCCAGTTCGAGCAGATGGACGTGTACACGCCGAACACGGCGAACGGGATCTCGAGTGCCCGCGACAAGCTCCGCGCGAACCAGATCCTCTCGCGCCACAACATCGCGATGCCGCCCACGGCGTTCGTGCGCAACCGCGCCGATGTGCGGCCCGCCATCGAGCGCGTCGGCGGCGCTCCTGTCGTCATCAAGCTCCTCGAGGGCACGCAGGGGATCGGCGTCATCCTCGCGCCGCAGGTGAAGGTCGCTGAGGCGATCATCGAGACGTTGCACTCGACCAAGCAGAACGTGCTCATCCAGAAGTTCATCTCCGAGAGCCGCGGTCGGGACATCCGCGCGCTCGTGGTGGGAGACCGGGTGGTGGCGGCGATGCGACGGTCCGCAGCCGGAGACGAGTTCCGCTCGAACGTGCATCGCGGGGGCTCCGTCGAAGCCGTCGAGCTCGACCCCATCTACGAACGCGCGGCTGTTCGCTCGGCCCAGATCATGGGCCTGCGCGTCGCCGGAGTCGACATGCTCGAAGGCGACGAGGGCCCGCTGGTCATGGAGGTCAACTCCTCGCCGGGGCTCCAGGGCATCGAGACGGCCACCAAGCTCGACGTCGCCGGGGCGATCATCGACTACATCGCAGGGCAGGTGGCGTTCCCCGAGATCGATGTGCGCCAGCGCCTGACGGTGTCGACCGGCTACGGCGTCGCCGAGCTGATGGTGCACGGCGCGGTCGATCTTGTCGGCAAGACGCTCGGCGAGGCCGGACTCTGGGAGCGCGACATCACGGTGCTCACGCTGCACCGCGGCGTCTCCGTCATCCCGAACCCGCGAAAGCACGTCGTCCTCGAGGCCGAGGATCGACTCTTCTGCTTCGGCAAGCTCGACGAGATGCGATCCATGGTGCCGGAGCGCCGGCGTCGCCGCGCCAAGGTCCGCCGCCTCCCGCGTCAGCCGCTCTCCGAGTGAAACGACGAAGCGCGGCCGCCTCTCGAAAGAGGACGGCCGCGCTTCGTCGTATGCAGGCGTCAGATCAACGAGGGCGCTGCGCTCGGACCTTCGTGGGGTCGATGCCCTTCGGGATCGGCAGCGAGGAGATCGACTGCGACACCGACTCGATGCGTCGGATGACGGCGCCCATGGTGGCCTTGTCGATGACCTTCGGAAGCTTCTTGATCGTCTTGGCGAGGTCGGCGATGGCGACGTCGTCATCGCCGTGGCCGACGTAGAGCACGGTGACAGGCACGCCGTGGGCGACGCGGGCGGCCTTGCTGCGCTCGTCGTTCACGAGGCGGGTCAGGCGTCCGCGTGAGCCCTCTCCGACGACGACGACCCCGCCGCGTCCGACCGTGCGGTAGACGGCGTCCTGCGTCTTGGGGTTGATCCCCACCGGCGTCTCGGAGCCCTGCCAGTGGCGACCGAGGCTGGTGCTGAGCACGTGGCCCGTGGCACCGGGCATTCCGTCGATCTTCTGATACATCGCCGAGGTGGACAGGCGCGTCATCAGGAACATCGCGCCGAGCAGACCGAGCATCAGGCCCGAGATGCCCCAGAGGATGAGGGTCCACACCTGGAACGGCGGGATCAGGTAACCGACGATGAGGCCGACGAGCACACCGAGGACCAGCAGCGCGATCTGAGCCCAGGGCAGCCAGGGGTAGATCTCTCTCGTGAACTTGAAGAGGGACTTGATCTGGGAGAAGAATCCCGGACGCTTCTCGGGCGCGGACGTGCGGTTTGCCATGTGCATAAGAATACCGACTCCGGGAGGCGCTCATGGCGTCGTTCGCGTCAGGCGGATTCCTGGTCGCCATCCTCCTCTGCACAGGTCGTCGATCCCCGCGGAAGCGTCCACATCCCGCCTCCCTCCCACACAGGCTCCGTGCGATGCACTGACATGGGGTGATGGCAGATACAGAGGCGCGGTCACGAGGGGCGGTGCTCGTGCCGGGTGCGCATCGCGCGATCAGGAGGATCGACCCGGGCGAAGGACCGTACGCAGGAACGCTGGTCACCCGGGGCGGGTCGGTGGCCGTGCAGGTCGACTCGGAGTCGATCAGCGGGTGGGCGGGGTGGGAGCACGCCGGAGACGATCACGTCGCGGGTCCGCTCGACATCGTGCGGCGATCCGACGGGCATGACGTTCTTCTGCCGTGGTGCACGGAGCGGGTCTCCTCGTTCGTCGGACGCCGTGCCGCAGCCGATGCCTCGCTCGCCTCCGGAGAGATGACCACTCTCGTGGCGAGCATCCTGCGCGGTCTGGGCGAACTCGCGAGAGCCGAGGGGCACGATGAGACCGGCGAGTGGTGGCTCACGGACGACGGACGACCGACGTTCGTGATCGGTGCCGGCGAGACTGCTCGAGCCGCGGCGGCTGCCCTCGTGGCGCGGTTGCGGGAGGATTGTGCCGATCGCACGCTAGCTCGTCTGCTCGTCGTGATCGCGGAAGGGCTCGGTGCCGAGATCGCAAGGCCGGGGATGCCGGCTCGTCAGCTCGAGAGGTGGGAGGCCGAGCTGTTCGACACGGCGGCTCCGAAACCGCTGAAGCGAGATGTGCATGCGCCAGCGCTGGCAAGGCATACCGATGCGGCGAGGCATGCGGTCGTGGCACGGCCCGTCGCGCGGCGCCATCTGAGAACCCGCGCGTCGCTGCCGAGGGACCGCAGCGGAGTCGGGGCACTGTCGTCTCGAATCGTCGGTGGGATCGTGCATAGCCTCAACGGGTATCGGGACGGCGTCGCCCTCCGGCTCGGACGCAGACCTGGGCCCGGCATCGTCGAACGCTCGGTCCGTCGAACCGAGTCGGCAGACGTCGGCACCGCAGCTGGCAGACCTGCTCCCGTTAGACGCGGTCGACGAACGATCGTCGCCGCTGCGGCGGCGGCAGTGGTGCTCGCCGGCGGGCTGCTCTGGCCCGGCGGGGCGACGGGGGAGCCTGACGGGGAAGGCGCCCCCGCCGTGCCGAAGAGCACTCCCCTCGCGACGGAGGTGCACCGCGTCTCCACCGATTCATCGCCGACGCCCATGTCACCCGCACCGGATCCGCCGACGCCGGGGGAGGGATCGCCGAGCGACGGATCCGACCCGACGGACCCCGTGGAGGCGGCGCGGATGCTGATCAGTGCGATCGGCATCTGCGGCGAGAACGAGGACAAGGTCTGCGACGGTGCTGTCGCTCAAGGATCTGTCGGTGTCGTCGACGAGTTGGGCGGCGGCAACGAGGGAGCGCTGCAGCTTCAATCGGTGGATGAGTACGGAGACGTCGCAGTGATCCGGGTCTCCCCGTCTCAGGGCGTCAGCGATGGTGCGGCGTCGGAAGGTGGGGAACGGATGGTCGTGCTCGTACGGATCGCAGAGAAATGGCTGGTCCGCGACGTGTATGACGTCGCGGACCAGCCAGGGTGATGCTGTGGTCAGGCTCCGAGCTGAGCGGCGAACTGCGCCGACTCGAGGCGGGCCTTCACCGCGCCGAGGAAGCGGGCGGCGTCGGCTCCGTCGATGATGCGGTGGTCGTACGAGAGCGCGAGGTACACATACGAGCGCACGGAGATCGCGTCCGCTCCACCGACCTTGACGAGACCGGGACGCTTGACGACCGTTCCGGTGCCGAGGATCGCGGACTGCGGCAGGAACACGACGGGGGTGTCGAACAGCGCGCCACGCGAACCGGTGTTGGTCAGCGTGAACGTGCCGCCGGCGAGCTCGTCGGGCTTCAGCTTGTTGTCACGCGTGCGCGCGGCGAGGTCGGCGATCTCGTGGGCGATCTCCGCGATGTTCTTCGACGCGGCATCGCGCAGGACCGGCGTGAGCAGACCGCGCTCGGTGTCGACGGCGATCGACACGTTCTCGGACTCCGGGTAGACGATGTTCTCTCCGTCGACCGTGGCGTTCACGATCGGGAAGGCGCGCAGTGCCTCGGCGGCGGCCAGAGCGAAGAACGGCAGGAACGACAGCTTGTCGCCGGTCTTCTCGAGGAACGATCCCTTGACGCTGTCGCGGTACTCCGCGAGAGCGGTCACATCGACCTCGACCACCGTGGTGAGCTGAGCCGTCTGCTGCATCGACTCGACGGCGCGCTTTGCGAGCACCTTGCGCAGACGCGACATCGGCTGCGTGGTGCCACGCAGCGGCGACACCTCGAGCGGAGCCGGTGCGGCAGGAGCGGCGGCTGCAGCGGGTGCAGACGAGGCGCTCTCGGCGGCCTTGAGGACGTCCTCCTTGCGGATGCGTCCTCCGACACCGGTGCCGGTGACGCTGGCGAGGTCGACGCCCTGCTGCGAGGCCAGGCGGCGCACGAGCGGGGTGACGTACAGGTTGTCGCTCTCGGTCGGGAGTGACAGCTTCTGCTCGGCCTGAGCCGGAGCCGCGGCGGCGCCGCCGGTCGCCTGCTCCGGAGCCGCCTGTGCGGGAGCCGCCACGGGCGCCTCGGCGGCAGGCCGCTCTGCAGGCTTGTCGACGGGGGCCTCCGAGACCGATTCCTTGGCCTCAGGCGCCTCGGCAGCAGACGGCTGCCCGGCAGGAGCCGGGGCCTCTGCCGCGGGCGCGGGTGCCTGTGCCGGTGCGGCCGCGGGGGCCGCTCCGGAGCCGACACGAGCGAGCACAGCGCCCACCTCGACGGTCTCGTCTTCGGCTGCGACGATCTCCTGCAGCACACCGGCGACGGGCGACGGGATCTCGGTGTCGACCTTGTCGGTGGAGATCTCGAGCAGAGCCTCGTCGACCTCGACCGTGTCGCCGATCTGCTTGAGCCAGCGCGTGACGGTGCCTTCGGTGACGCTCTCGCCGAGTTCCGGGAGGACGATGTCAGTGGCGTCGCCGGCGGGTGCGGGCGCGGGAGCCGCCTCGGCGGCAGCGGGCGCAGCGGCTTCGGGCTCTGCGGGAGCCTCGGCCTGCGGCGCGGCCGGCTCGGGGACCTCCTCAGCGGCGGGGGCAGCGGCCGCGGGGGCGTCATCTGCCGGAGC
>NZ_JXQX01000029.1:0-33161 GCF_000834175.1 Microbacterium sp. MEJ108Y
ACGACCACCGAGATCGCCCGCGACAGCCCCCGTCGCTCGAGGAACCGCACGGTGGGGTCGAGTCCGAGCGCGGCGAACATGGCGAGTGCGATGTAGATGAGCACGGTCGACAGGTTCGCGACTGCCAGGCCGAGCACGATGGCACCGAGGGCGCCGAGCGTCACCAGGAACCCGAACACGAAGGGGCGGTCGATGCGCGTCCAGAACGACCGGCTCGGCGTCATCGGCTCGACGACCCCGTGACGAGGAGCGGGCGATGTCGTCGGGTCGTGCGGGGCGGTGGCGGCGACGGCGGTGGCCCCTGACGCGGCTGAGCTCGTGGACGCAGAGGCGTCGGCGGATGCGTCGGTCGTCGAGGCCTCGCGCGCGGACGCCCGCGCGGAGTCCGCGGACGGGTCGGATGCGGCAGCGGACCCCTTCGAGGACGGTTCGTGCTCTTCTCGGCTCATGTGCTCACGATAGCGTCCGATCGGTGCCAGACCCGGCAGTATCCGCATGGTCACGAAGGGTCGTCCAGCCCCGTGTTTCCGTAGAGTAGGGGGCATGACCGCCGCCGAAGACCCCCGGGCTGAACTCCTCCGACTGCGCTCGAGCATCGACAACATCGATGCCGCACTCATCTTCATGCTCGCCGAGCGCTTCCGCGCCACGCAGCAGGTCGGGCAGCTCAAAGCCGAGCACGAGATGCCGGCATCGGATCCAGGGCGCGAAGAGCAGCAGGTCGCCCGTCTCAAGGCACTGGCCGAGGACGCGCATCTCGACCCGGAGTTCGCCGAGAAGTGGTTCAACTTCGTGGTGGCCGAAGTCATCCGCCATCACACCGAAGCCGCCGAGGGGCGATGATCCGGCCTTCCGGGCGAGTGACAGTGTGTGCAGCACTCACCCGCCCGGGGACCGAACTAAGTTTATTGAATAAACTATGACTGAGGGTACGCAGAACCACCAGGTCTGTCAACCAATTCCGACAACGGGACCGGCACCATGCTGAACGGCGACGACGCACTGGACACGCAGGCGTCGGTTCGCCGCGCGAATCTGCGTCGTGCGCTGCAGCTCGTGTTCCGCAACCCCGGCTCGGAGACGAGGGCAGGGATCGCCCGCGCCACCGGACTCACCGCCGCAACCGCCTCGTCTCTGGTGGCGGAGCTCATCGATCTGCAGCTGATCGTCGACGGCGAGCAGGCCGCCAGCACGGGCGGCAAGCGTGCGACGACCCTGAGCATCGCAGCCGAGCATCACGTCATCCTCGTTCTGGTGATCAGGCCGACCGATGCGCGCATCGCGCTGGTCGCGCTCGACGGCACCGAGGTCGAGACGCGCAGAGTCGCGTTCTCCGAAGAGTCGCGTGATCGGATGCTGGACGACGCCGTATCCGACGTCGCGGCCGAGTACTCCGGTCGGCTGCTCGTGGCGGGAGTGCAGCTGCCTGGCACGACCGACGGACGGCGCGTGTTCGAGAGCGTGCAGCTGGGATGGACGGATGTGCCGCTCGCCGAGCGCTTCGAAGCAGTGCTCGGGATTCCCGTGCTGCTCGTCAACGACGTGGATGCCGAGGCGATCGCCGAAGCCGCCAGGGAGGACGAGTCGTCGGGGTATCGACTGTTCATCCACATCGGCACCGGTATCGGTGCGGCGGTGACTCTCGACGGAGAGCTCGCTCCCGGTCCTCGCGACCGTGCGGGCGAGATCGGGCACGTCCAGGTGGAGTTCGGCGAAGAGGCGCGGACGTGCCGATGCGGACGGCAGGGGTGCCTGGAGTCGGCATCGTCGATGACGGCGATGCTCGGTGATGACTTCAATGACGCCATGGACGACGAGGCCATCGCGGCGCTCGCCGCGGCCGCCGGCGACGAGCGCCTGGCTGAAGGAGCACGGGCGCTCGCCCGCACCATCAAGCTCATCGCCGCGGTGCTCGATGCGGCCGAGGTCGTGATCGGCGGGCCCGCGCGAGCGTTGGGCGACCGGTTCCTGCCACTCGTGCAGGCGGAAGTCGACTACACGGCGACCGGCACCACGAACGTGCCGGTGCGATACGCCGACTCGGACGCGTCGATCTCGACGGGTGTCGCACAGGTGGCACTCTCGAGCGCTTTGGGCGTGCGCTGGAGTCCGGCGCAGCTGCGCGCAGCATCCGCTGTTCGCGACTGAACCTCAGCGCTCTCTCCTGCGGCCGCTGCGGACGCGATGCCCGCTCAGCGCGGCGAAGCGATCCCGACCAGTGCGGCCACCAGCCCGGCCATCACCAGGATCGCGATCGCGAGGTAGTGGACGATCTTGCCGACGACGAGCATCGGGAGGTCCGGTCCGTCGTACGACGCCGGGTTGAAGAGCGAGCCGCGCGCGCGGAAGCTCCAGCGCATGCCGAACCCGATGCGCCGCAGCGCGTGCGATGGCGCGGCGAAGCTCTGTCCGCGCTGCTCGCGAGGCGCCTTCCACGCTGCCTGCGCCGCGTACCAGGCGATCACGAAGAAGGGCATCGCGAGGGACACCGCCCAGGCGATGAGGGCGACGCCGATCAGGGTGCCCATCCCGGGGTCGAGCGATCGGATGAAGAACAGCCCGAGCGCTGCGAGTCCGACCGCTGCCGGAACGAGCACCACGCCCCACCCCCACCCCGGGTGCGCGTCGCCTGACGGTCGTCGATCAACTCGTCCAGCATCCTGCCATGTCATGTTGCCCCCCTGCGTCACCACACTAGACGGCGCTCCTCCGCTCCGAGCACCTGACGAGCGGACCAGCGCCCCCGCCGTTCACAATTCAGCATGAACGGTGTCGATACGCCGGTTTGCGACCGAGGTCGCGCGGATCCATCGATCTCATGCTGAATTGTGAACGCGGGCTGGTACACCCAGCCCGCGTGCCGAGATCTCGTCTGGCGTCCGGGTGATCGCGGGCTGGTTCTACTTGACGCTGCCGGCGGTGAGGCCGCCGACGAGGCGCTTCTCGATGAGCATGAACAGGATGACGACCGGCAGGATCGCGACGATCGAGACGCCGAACACGTACTGCCAGCTGGTCTCGTACTGACCGACGAACTTGGTGAGCGCGACGGACAGCGGCTGATTCTTGTCGGTAGAGAGGATCACGAGCGATGCCGCGAACTCGTTCCAGCAGGCGACGAACGTGAAGACGATCGCGGTCACGATTCCGGGCCAGACCAGCGGCAGGTTGATCTTGAACAGCACGGTGAAGCGTCCGGCGCCGTCGATCTGAGCGGCCTCGTCGATCTCCTTCGGGATGCCGGCGAAGAACGAGTGCATGATCCACACCGCGAACGACAGGTTGAACGCGGCGTTGATGAAGATCATCGCGGCCCACGTGTCGCCGAGTCCGAGCACCGTGAACTGGCGGAAGAGGCCGGAGGTGAGCACGGCCGGCTGCAGCATCTGCGTCACGATCACCAGGAACAGGAAGACCATGCGCCCGGGGAACTTGAACCGTGCCGTGTAGTACGCGGCCGGCAGCGACACCAGCAGCACCAGCAGCGTCGCGAAGACGGCGATGATGATCGTCGAGATCAGGTTGTAGGGGAGCGGCGTCTCGGGGGTCGACCACATCGAGATGTAGTTCTCCCAGTGCCACTCGATCGGCAGGTACGTCGGATCGACCGAGCGGATCTGCGACTTCGTCTTGACCGAGCCGAAGAACATGATCAGGTACGGCAGCACGAAGATCGCGAGCACCAGGATGCCGGCGGCCATGCGCAGGATGACGCGAGGCAGCGTGACCTGGTCTTCGGTGTACCGGCGCTTGCGCCCGGGGATGCGGGGTGCGGCGTCGTCGCCTGCGGTCGTGACGAGGGCGGTCTCGGTCAGAGTCATGATCAGACCTCCTTCATGGGCTTGACGGCCTTGACGTAGATCGCGACGATCACGATCACGATGAGGAAGGCGACGACCGACAGCGCGCTGGCGACGTCGACCTTCTTCTGCAGCTCGATGTACTTGAAGATCATCGTCATGATCGTGTCTGCCCCGTAGCCCGGGATCGACCCGGTCATCACCTTGAGGATCGGCAGCGAGTTGAACACGTTGATGATGTTGATGAGGATCGCGACCGCGAGGGCGCTGCGCAGCTGCGGGACGACGACCGTCCAGTAGGTGCGCGTGGGACCGGCGCCGTCCATCTTCGCGGCCTCGAGGGTGTCGGCCGGAACCGTCTGGAGTCCTGCGAGGATCGTGTAGGTCGTGAACGGCAGGGACACGAAGATCGCGATCACGATCGACCACGCGAACGCGGTGGCCGGGTTCTTGGTCCAGCCGTAGCCGACCGCGTCGTCAGACAGCCCGATGTCGTAGAGGAACTTGTTGAAGACCCCGAAGTACGGCTCGAGGCTGTAGTAGAACACCATCGTCGTCATCACGACGGATGCCGCCCACGGCACGATGACGGCCATGCGCACGATCTGCCGACCGGGGAAGGCCTTGTTGAGGATCTGGGCGAGTCCGAGCGAGATCATCACCGTGAAGGTCACGACCGCCACGACCCAGATGATGGTGCGGAAGATGATCGGCCAGAACTCCGCGAACGTGAACACCGTCACGAAGTTGTCGAAGCCGACCGAGCCCTTGTCGAGGCCCGACAGCGAGATGTCACGGGTGGAGTTGAAGAACATCACCCCGGCGGGGAACAGCACCACGCCGAAGATGAGCAGCAGGGCCGGGGCGATCCACGGCAGCGCCTGGACCAGGTCCTTGCCGCCCGGCCGGCCGCGGGTCGCGCCCGTGCGGCGTCCCGGGGTGCGGGGGCGGCCGGTGGCCGCCCCCGCGAGGTTCGAGGATTCTTTCGTCTGGCTCATGGGAATTCCCGAACCTCTCCGTCGCTTGATGTGGGCAGGGTCAGCGGGACTCAGCCCGCGTCGACCTGCGCCTGGATTTCGGCCAGGACGTCCTGGGCCGGCTTCGACTGCAGCTGGCCGAACAGCGCCTTGAAGGCTCCGTCGGTCGCCGACCACTTCGGGTTCGTCGACGGGTAGAACTGCGCGTCGGGCAGCACGTCGAGGAAGGGCTTGAGCGCCTCCTCGCCGGCGAGCTGCTCGGCACCCGACTTGGTGACGGGCAGGAAGCCCTCGGCCTGAACCCACGGCACGTACACGTCGGCCGAGTAGTAGTAGTCGAAGAAGGCGGTGATCGCCTCCTGCTTGTCGCCGTCGTTCTGGAACGCCATCAGCTGGTCCATGACGCCGAGCGTGAACGGAGAGCCGTCTTCGGTCGGGATCGGGACGATCGAGTAGTCGAGCTCGGGGTTGCCCTCTTCGATCTGGCCGACTGTCGGCGGCAGGCCGACTTGCATGCCGATCTTGCCCTGGATGAAGATGTCCATCAGGGGCGAGCGCTGGGTCGAACCGGGGTCTGCCTGAGTGGCGCCCGCGTCGATCATCTTCTTGATCTGCTCGGCACCTGCGAGGTTCTCGGGGGTGTCGATCGTGATCTCAGAGGCATCGCCGAACGATCCGCCGCCGCCCCACAGCCACACGGCCGCTTCGGCCTGAGCCTCTTCGGAGCCGAGCGGCATGCCGTAACCGGCTACGCCGCCGCCGAGTGCCGACACCTTGGTCGCGGCATCGAGCAGCTCGTCCCAGGTGGTCGGAGCCTCGACGCCCGCCTGCTCGAGCAGCGCGTTGTTGACGAACAGGGCGCGGGCCGATGCGATCAGCGGCAGGGCGTAGGCGGTGCCGTCGACCTCGGCGTTCGCGAGGAACGCGTCCTGGAAGTCGGAGTAGGTCTCCTCCGAGACCACGTCCTCGACCGGGTAGAGCAGCTCGTCGCCGACGAATCCGGCGAAGGGTCCGCCGTTGTAGATGTCGGGCGCCTCGCCGGCCTGGATCTTGGTGGAGACGACCTTCTCGAGGTTGTCCCACGACTGCACCTCGAGGTCGACCTTGATGTCGGGGTTCTCCTTCTCGAACCCGTCGATCACGTCTTCCCACAGACCCTTGGTGGCGTCGGAGTAGCTGGGCACCAGAAGGTTGAGCGTCGTCTCGCCCTCGGCGTCTCCGCCGCCTCCTGTCGAGCCGCCGAACCCGCACGAAGCGAGCGTGAGCGTGGCGGTCGCCGCCAGGGCGACGGCACCGAATCGCAGTGACTTCTTCATGTGTATTGCATTCCTCACTGTGTAGGTGGTGCACAGTCGCAAGCACAACTCACGCGACGGTGCGTGTGATCGCCTTCGCCGGTGGCTGGGCGATCGGTTCAAGCCGGGTCGGCTCGAGGAACCCTCCGTGGACCGGATCTGCGGAGGGGCGGTGGAACTTGTTCGATTATTTGTCAGGAGAATAAACAAATCAAGAGGAACCTTGCAGGATTTCCTCGTGTCGAAATACTATGATCGAATCAGCACTTAAACGATCACAAACTTGCAACATCTGGTCCGGAGGGCCCGACATGACCGAACTTCTGCCCGGCGCACACATGCGCGAAGAACTGAACTCGCAGCCCGAGACGTGGGCCCGCGCGGTCGAACTCCGCGACATGCAGGCGCTGCTGCCGGCATCCGGAGCCCGCATCGCGGTCGTCGGCTGCGGAACGTCGTGGTTCATGGCGCAGTCCTATGCGTTCCTGCGCGAGACCGCAGGGCAGGGCGAGACCGACGCGTTCGCGGCCTCCGAGTCGTTCGTCGACCGCGGCTACGATGCCGTCGTCGCACTGACGCGCTCGGGCACGACGACCGAGGTGCTCGAACTGGTCGAGCGCATCAAGGGCCGAGTGCCCACGATCGGCGTGATCGGCGACGAGACCTCGCCGCTCGTCTCGCTGGTGGACGAAGCGGTGCTGCTGCCGTTCGCCGACGAGAAGTCGGTCGTGCAGACGCGCTTCGCGACCACCGCTCTGGCGCTGTTCCGCGCCTCGCTCGGTGAAGACCTCACGGGTGCGATCGACGATGCCGCCGCCGTGCTCGCGGCAGAGGACGACGACGAGCTGCGCGATGCCGAGCAGTACTCGTTCCTCGGCCGCGGGTGGACCGTCGGTCTCGCACACGAGGCCGCTCTGAAGATGCGCGAGTCGTCGCAGTCGTGGACCGAATCCTACCCGTCGATGGAGTACCGCCACGGTCCGATCGCGATCGCCGCACCCGGCCGCGTGACCTGGCAGTTCGGCGAGGCGCCCGAGGGTCTGGCCGCGCAGGTCGAGGCCACGGGGGCGCGTTTCGTGCAGCATCCGATCGACCCGCTCGCCGACCTCGTGCGCCTGCACCGCGTCGCCCTCGACCGCGCTGTCGCCAAGGGTCTCGACCCCGATCAGCCTCGCAACCTCACGCGATCCGTCATCCTGGATGCATGACCCGATCCACCCGCGGAGAGTTCGATGACCAGCCCTGAGGATGCCGCGAGCATCGCCGACGTCGTGAGCGACGCGTCCGGCGAGAAGCTCGCCGCCGCGCGTCCCCTGGGCAGCGGCGCTCCGGTGCTGGCCTTCGACGTGGGCGGCACCGACATCAAATCGGCGCTGTTCGACGCAGACGGCACGGCGCTCGGCCTTCGTCGCACGCCGACCCCTGTGGCCGACGGCGACCGCACCGAGGTGCTGATCGAGCGACTCGGGGTGCTCGCCGCCGAGCTGCGGGCAGACCACCCTGACGTCGTTCCGCAGGCCGCAGGGCTCGTGGTGCCGGGGATCGTCGACGCGGAGGCCGGGCTCGGCGTCTTCGCGAGCAACCTCGGCTGGCACGATTCTCCGCTGCGCGATCTCGCCTCGGCGAAGCTCGGCCTGCCCGTCGCCTTCGATCACGACGTGCGGGCGGCGAGCTGGGCCGAGCATCGTCTCGGTGGAGCGCGCGCGTACTCGAACTCGGTGGTGCTCGTGATCGGCACCGGCATCGCGGGTGCACTGCTCGTGGGCGGAGAGCCCTACACCGCGGGCGGCTATGCGGGTGAGATCGGCCACTCGCCGATCGCCGATGGACCGGTGTGCGCGTGCGGTGCGAGGGGCTGCCTCGAGGCGGTCGCGTCGGCAGGTGCCATCGCTCGTCGCTACCGCGATGCGACCGGCATCAACCCCGGTGGCGCGAAGGACGTGATCGCCCGTGCCGCGGCCGGCGACCGCGTCGCATCCGAGATCTGGAACTCGGCGCTCGACGCCCTCACCCTGTCGCTCGCCCAGCTCACCGCCGTCGTCGCCCCCGAGGCCATCGTGATCGGCGGCGGACTCTCGCGCGCCGGTGGGGCGCTCTTCGACGAGCTGCGTGCCCGGCTCGCCGAACGCCTGAGCTTCCATCGACTTCCCGAGCTCGTACCGGCCGAGCTGTCGGGCAACGCCGGCATCCTGGGCGCGGCGCTGCGCGCGAGGGAGCTCGAATGATCCTCACCGTCACTCCGAACCCGGCCCTCGACCTCACCTGGCACGTCGACCGACTGACCCTCGGCGAGACGCACAGAGCCGATGCCGGCGCCGTGCGCGCCGGCGGCAAGGGCCTCAACGTCGCCAGGGTCGCGCACGCGCAGGGCGCCTCGGTGCTCGCGGTGTCGACGGCCGGAGGTCGCAGCGGCGTCGAGCTCGCCGCCGAGCTCGGAGCGAGTGGGGTGCGCCACCGGCTCGTGCCTGTGGTGGGACCGACTCGGCAGAGCATCGCCCTGGTCGACGAGGCGCTCGGAGACACGACGATCGTCAACGAACGGGGCGTGAACCCGTCCGATCCCGAGTGGGCGACGCTGCTCGGCGAGGTCGTCGACGCCCTCCCCGGCGCACAGGTGCTGGTCATCTCGGGCAGCCTTCCGCCCGGGGCACCTGAGACGCTGCTTCCGCTGCTCATCGGCACGGCGCGAGACGCCGGTGTGCCGGTGATCGTCGACACCTCGGGGCCGGCTCTCCTGCACGCGGCGGATGCCGGAGCATCCGTCCTCAAGCCCAATGCCGCCGAGCTCATCGAGGCGACCGGCATCACCGACCCGGTCGAGGGCGCACGCTCGCTGATCGAGCGGGGCGTCGACCTCGTGCTGCTGTCGCTCGGTGCCGACGGAATGCTCGCGGTCACGGCATCCGAGGTGCTGCACGCTCGTCTCGACGCTCCGCTCGCGGGCAACCCCACCGGCGCCGGTGATGCCGGAGTGGCCGCGTGCGCGGTGCTCTATGCCGACGGCATCCGTGATCCGGAGACGATCCTGCGTCGCGCGACCGCCTGGTCGGCTGCCGCCGTGCTCATGCCGCTCGCCGGCGAGATCTCCGACGACTGGCCGGCGCTCGAGCAGCGCCTGGTCGTCGCCCCCTATGACCCCACCGTTCGAGAGGACCCTCTGTGACCCTGGTCTCCGCCCGCGAACTGGTGACGGATGCCGCGGCACGCGGCACCGGCATCGGCGCGTTCAACGTGATCCACCTCGAGACGGCCGAGGGACTCGTGCGCGCCTCCGAGGCAGCGCGCCTGCCCGTGATCCTGCAGATCTCGCAGAACTGCGCCGACTATCACGGCGGTCTCGAGCCGATCGCGCTGGCGACTCTCGCGGTGGCGAGACGCGCGCAGACGCCGGTCGCGGTGCACCTCGATCACGCCGAGCGCCCCGAGCTCGTCGATGAGGCGATCGCCCTCGGATTCGGCTCGGTCATGTTCGACGGCGGAGCACTGCCCTACGACGACAACGTGGCCATCACCGCGGCCGTCGCCGAGCGGGCGCATGCGGCAGGCGTCTACATCGAGGGCGAGCTGGGCGAGGTCGGCGGCAAGGACGGAGCCCACGCCCCCGGTGTGCGCACCGATCCCGATGAGGCCCGCGCATTCGTGGCGGCGACCGGCGTCGACGCGCTCGCCGTGGCGGTCGGTTCGTCGCATGCGATGACCGATCGCACGGCATCCCTCGACCTCGAGCTGATCGGACGACTGCGCGAGGCGCTCGAGCGCAGCGGTCGTGACGAGCAGGCCGTGCCGCTCGTGCTGCACGGGTCGTCGGGCGTCGCGGATGCAGTGATCGCCGACGCCGTGCGCGCGGGCATGACCAAGATCAACGTCTCGACGCATCTGAACGGCTTCTTCACCCGGGCGATCCGCTCGACGCTCGACGCCGATGAGAAGCTCGTCGACTCGCGCAAGTACCTCTCGCCGGCGCGCGAGGCGCTCGCAGACGAAGCCGCGCGGATGCTGCGGCTGTTCGCGCTCGAGTCCGCCGGAGTTGCGGGGCGACCAGCGTGAACACGGGCAGGATGGTGACATGAAGCGCGCCGCCCGCCTGAATGCGATCCTCGACCTGCTGGCCGAGGACGGCGAGGTGAACGTCGACGAGCTCGTCGAGCGCTTCGGCGCCTCGGCCGCCACCACCCGTCGCGATCTCGACTCGCTCGCCGAGCAGCGTCTGCTCACCCGCACGCACGGCGGGGCTGTCGCGCACTCGGTCGCCTACGAGCTGCCGATCCGCTACAAGAGCCACCAGCGCGCGCACGAGAAGGAGAGCATCGCCCTGGCGGCCGCCGCGCTCGTCGCACCGGGCATGGTCGTCGGCCTGTCGGGCGGAACCACGACCACGGCCATCGCCGCAGCGCTCGCCGCTCGCGACGATCTCGCGGCAGGGCCGGGCATCACGGTCGTCACCAACGCCGTGAACATCGCCGCCCAGCTCGCGACCCGGCCCGACATCAAGGTCGTCGTCACCGGCGGGGTGATCCATTCGCGCAGCTATGAGCTGGTGGGCCCGTTCGTCGAGCAGCTGCTGAGGGGGGTGCGGCTCGACATCGCCTTCATCGGAGTCAACGGCATGGATGCCACGGCCGGAGCCACCACGCAGGACGAGCGCGAAGCCGCGGTGAACCGCATGATGGCCGAGCGAGCCCGCCGCGCTGTGGTCGTCACCGACAGCAGCAAGATCGGCACGGTGGCGTTCGCGGCCGTCGGCGGCTCGGAGCTGTTCCCCGTTCTCCTGACCGACGACGGGGCGGATGCCGCGGCGCTCGCCGCGTTCCGCGACGCGGGCTACGAGGTCCTGACGGCCTGACCTGCCGACTGCCCGCGACCTTCGCACGCGGACACGAGTCTGACAAGCCGAGAACCGTGCAGACTCCTGGTGGGGGTGCCGCGACCCCTCTCGCGGCACCCCCGGAGTAGATGGTGACCTGTCGTTCCCTCACACTCCCCAGTGCACGAGGGTTTCCCCAGTTCGACTGCGCCTCCCTCGCGCTTCGTTTCCGAAGCCCTTCGCCGGCACCTTCTGGAGATAAGGAGCGGGCCACCGATGTTCTGATACATCGAGTGGAGAAAAGATTCAGAGACCGCTTCCGTGGCACTGGAACGGTGCACGGAGTCCGGTGGATTCGGCTGCGGCCGCCAGCGCGACGGCCGGGGGCGCACCGGCCGCCAACTCGACGTGCACGGCGCCGAGCAGCTCGCAGGCGATGTCGTCTGCCACCACCACCGGTGCGGCGATGACGCAGCCGGTGCCGGCGTGCAGCCAGACCCTCGTCATGCCCAATGCCTCCTCGCCCCAGCGCACCGACGAGCGGCCCAGCTCGCAGGCCGAGAGCACCACGGTGGCCGGCGCCCGCGAGATCAGGTCGACGTCGTAGCCGAACAGTGTGCCGTCGTGGAGCTCGAACCCCGAGAACAGCGGGTTGTCGACCGCGTGACGACCGTGGGCGGCGATGTGCAGCACGTCGACCTGCTCGGCGAGCTCGGTGACGGCCGACACCCGCGCGCGCTCACCGGTCAGCATCCGCGCGTCGCGCCACGCTCCGGCGGCGCGGCGCACCTCCTCTTCGGCGCGCGCGACCCGAGGGCCGGTCGCGAACCCCGCCGTCTGGGCCGGTGTGGAGGGCCCGTCCGCGCGTCGAGGCGCCATCTGCGAGGCGTCGGCGAGGCCAGATGTCGACGTGGAATCGGGACGTCGAGGCGACCCACCGAGCCAGCGCGACACCGAGGTCGCGATCGTGAACGGCGTTCCGCGCATGCCGGGGAGCATCGCCCAGGGGATGCCGCCGAGGATGCCGGGAACCGTCAGCGTGAGACGGGCGGCCCCTCCCGCGGCCGCGCGGGCGGGCGCGAGGAGGGCCTCGTCGAGTCGGCGCAGCCTCTCGTCGAGAGATCGCTGAACGACCGGCGCCATCGGCCCGCCATGGGTGAGCGCTGCGACGTCGAGGTCGGCGCGGAGACCGTCGAGCGCAGCCTCGATGCGCGGCAGCGACAGCTCGACGATCGACGACGCGGATGCCGTCACCACGACGCAGAGCAGTTCGTCACGCGAGAAGACGTACGCGAGGATCGCCGTGTCATCGTCGAGCCGGGCCCTGGTCTCGCGCAGCCCGAGGCGTTCGTGGCTTCCGCCGACTCCGGTCGACGACCACTGCCGGTCGCGAACCCGATCCCGCAGCTCGCGCACCCGGGCATCGGTCGTCCAGTCCGACCCCGCGAGGTCGGCGCGCAGCATGCGCAGTTCGGCCAGGTCGGCCGACAGCTCCTCGTCGTGCGGTGGGCGAACGGGAGCGACCTGCTGGCTCAGATGCCTGGCGCGCTCGGACCACTCGAACAGCACCTCGGGGTCGCGTGATCGTGCGGCAGCGGCGAGTCCGGTGAACATCAGCTCGGTGCCGTGCATCGCGACGGACGCCTGCAGGTCGAGCGCGCCGAACGACTGCTGCCACGCGGTGAGCAGATCGAGGCCGGCGGCGGCGGCACGGCGGGCATCGGCATCCTTGCCTGCAGACGCCGCGCGCACCGCACGGACCTCGTGCTCGCGCAGGCGCAGGGGAGTCGGGGCATCGCGGGTGAGCCGTGGCAGTCGCCCTCCGTCAGCGAGGCGTGCCGTGAGAGACAGGGCAGTGGCCTCGGTGCGGAATCCTCCGCGGGCGAGCGCCGCGGCGGTGCGTGCGAAGTCCTCGCCATTCGGCGTGGCCTTCGGGTGGGCGAGCAGTCGGGCTTCCAGTCGCACCGCCTCGGCACGCGCTGCCCAGCTCTCGCTTCCCAGCGCGGCGAAGCGGCGGGATGCGGTCGCGGCGGCACGCTCGGCAGAGGCGGCGTCGTGCCGCAGCAGCGACCGGGCGAGGTGGAACTCTGCCTCGCCGCGGGCCTGTCGCATCCGCTGTGCTCCGAACCGCACCGCGACCGTGCCGAGCAGTTCCTCGGCCTCTGTGGTGAGACCGGCGTCGCGCAGCACCTCGGCGCGGTCGAGGTCGCTGATCGCTGCGGCGAGGTCGCTCGTGGCGGCGAGGATCGGCCGCGATCGGGTCATCAGCCCGAGCGCTGTGACGAGGTCGCCTCCGAGCAGCGCGGCGTAGCCGAGGTTGTGGCGGGCTTCGGCGAGCGGTGCGTCTGCCCCGTGGGCCTCATAGGCGGCGATGGCTCGCTGCAGGTCGGCCGAGCAGTCGTCGAGTCGGTGCCGCTGCATGCTGACGATCGACCGGCTCATCAGGCAGTTCGCGCTCTCGATCGAGCCCTCGTCGAGGCCGTCGATCGCCTTCGTGAGAAAGAGGTCGGCCTCATCGAGGCGTCCGCCGTGCATGAGCAGGGTGCCCAACTGCCCGTTCGCGAGGGCGACAGTCTCTTCGCTCAGCCCCGGTCGAGACAGCGCTGCGCGCGACAGGCGCTCGGCCTCCGCCGGCTGCCCCGTCTGAGCGAGGACGTAGGCCATGGTCCCGTCGATGCGCGCGCGCAGATCGGCGTCGTCGGTGCGCGCGGACGCGGTCGTCAGCGCACGCCGCGCCTGCGCGAACCGTCGGGAGTTGGCTGCGTCGACGCCGCGCTGATGCAGCTCGGTAGCAGACAGTGGCACTTCACCAGAATGGCGGTATGTCGCGTCTCAGGGAAGGCTTGCGGCCGCATCCGGCTTTCTGAGTCCGGATGGCTGGTCGATGCACGGATGGCCGCCGAACCGGCCCTGTGCGGGCAGCCATCCGGGGGATCCTCAGCCGAACGGCCCGGCTACCCGCCCGTCACCGGCGACGGCAGCGTCTTCAGCACCGCGGCTACGGCCTTGGCCGCGGCATCTGCAGTGACGCCCTGCGCGGGCACCGAACCCAGCTGAGCGGCGATGCGCCCTGCGACGTACGGCGCCGCGAACGACGTGCCGCTCCAGATCGAGAAGCCCCCGCGGTAGTCGTCGGGGTCGATCGTCTCTCGGCGCAGGCCGTCGACATCTGCCCTGGTGGTCGCCTGCTCGCCACCGACGAAGGCGGGTGACGTGCTGACCACGGCGGCCCCGGGCGCGTACACCTGCACCCACGGGCCGACGTTCGAGAACAGCGCGACCGACCTGCCCGACGGGTTGAGGGCTCCGACCGACACGTGCGGGGCGTCCTTGTCGCGAGGGATGCCGTTGTCGGCTCCGGGCCACGGCCAGAGGGATGCCGGGAACGACGGCCGGTCGATGGCGTCGTTGCCCGCCGAGCAGACCACCACGCACCCGAGCTCCCGCGCCTTCGTCAACAGGGCGTGCAGCGTCCTGCTGAAGAGGCCATCCGTCGGCGTCTCGTGGTAGTACCCGAGGGACAGGTTGAGGACGTCGATCGGATGCCCCGTCGAGGGGTCCTCGCGGTGTCGCCGCAGCAGTTCGACGACCTGGGCGACCGTGGTCAGGAAGGTGCTCTCGTCGATCACGCCGAGCGCGCCGGCCATGCGGATCGAGAGGATGTCGGCATCCGGTGCCGTCTGGCGGATGATTCCCGCGATGAACGTGCCGTGCCCGGCGACCGCGTCGATCTCGCCGTCGAGCTGCCCGTAGAGGTCGGGATAGCGCTCGGGGTCGGCGTCGTCGGTGAGGCCGATCGGCACGCCGTCGATCTCGATGTGCCGGGTGACGATGTCGTCCGGCAGCCAGTCGTGCACTCCGCATCCGGTGTCGAGCACCGCCACCACGGGGCGGCGGCCGCGCTTCGGAGTGGCGGTGCGTCGCGGTGCCGGCCCGAGCCAGGTCACCGGTTGGCGCGCGCCGCGCCCCGGCTCGAGGTAGTCGTCGCTGCCGCCGGCGCCTCCGCCCGCGCCGCGCACCGGGTTGGTGCGGCTGAACGGGTTGGTGCGGCTGAAGGGATTCGTGCGGCTGAACGGATTGAGGCCGACAGGGTCGATCGACAGCACGTGCTCGAGGCTGGTCCTCGGCATCGGCGTGCCGGAGCTGCGGCGTGCGCGCTGCAGGACGCGCCAGGCGTCGGGCGGCACCGGAGACTCGCCGCGGGTCGGCTCATCGGGGGTGGTGAGGCGGGCGCGGACGAAGCCGGGCACCCCGGGAACCAGCGGACCGGCGGCGCGGACAGCATCCGGCGATTCGATCTCGAGGTTCCAGCCGAACGACCCGGCCGCTTCGCGCAGCTCGTGGATCTCCTGGTCGTATTCCTCCTGGCCGTTCTCCTGATCCTGCGTGATCAGCAGACGCTCCTGCAGGTAGGCCGTGGGAAACGCCCTGACGCCGTCGACGGGCTCGACCGACGGATCGAGTGCCGTGCCGCGTCTGATCGATCCCTCAGCTCTGTCCTGCCAGCTCCACCCCTTGGGCTGCTCCATCGTCGGTCCTCTCCTCGCGGGCGGACCCGCGTCCTGTGCGGGCGGACCCGCGTCCTGTGCGGGATCACCCGCAATGTGTGCGGGATGCCCCGCGTCCCGTGAGGAGGATCCTGCGAGGTGCGGGAGTCGCCCAGCGGTGGTCTGCGCGGGTCACCCCGCATCGTGCGCGGGTCGCCCCGCGGTGGATCACAACTCGAACTGCGGGGTCGACACGATTCGTTCCTGATCGCCGACCGTGGTGCTGAGACGCACGAGAGTCAGTCCGTCCGGGACGTCGTCGAACACGAAGCGACCTGTGTCGTTGGCCGTCGTCGTGCGGATGCGCTCGCCCTGCGCGAGTTCGATCCCACCTGATGTCGAGTCGACCCAGCCGTCGACGCGGTGTGCGCCGGTCGCGGTGCGGGTGACGTGGAGCAGGATGCTGGTGGTGCCGTCGCTGAACTGCAGGGTCAAAGCGTCGGCGTCGCCGCGCACGGCACCGAGCGGTTCGTCGACGAGGGTGAGCAGCGCGTACTCCTCCGACAGGCCCTCGGCCGCGACGGCCGCGATCATGCGATCGATCAGGGCGGCGGGCATCGGGTCGACGTCGCGCCAGAGTGAACGCAGCTGCGCGAACAGCTCGGCATCTTCGTGGTTGTCGCCGCCGTTGGCGCCATCGTTCTCGCTCATGGGCCGCCCTCCGTTCGTGGTGTCGGTGCGTCGAGCAGGTCGCGCAGCTTCGCGAGGCAACGCTGGCGGGTGGGGCCGATGCTGCCGACCGGCATCGCGAGGTCGGCGGCGAGGCGGGCGTAGTCGGGTCGGTCCTCGAAGGCGATCACCCTCAGCAGGCGCTGGCACCGGTCGGCGAGGCGATGCACCGCAGCCCACAGCCGGCGATTCTCCTCTCCGACGGTGGCGTGATGCTCGGCCGACTGCTGCTCAGGAAGCAGCGCGTCGAGAGCATCCGACTCCGTGGTGTCGACCCTGTTGTGCGCTTTGCCGGCCCGCCAGGCCTCGCGGCGTGCGGTGGTGGTGAGCCAGGCTGAGACCGCCTTCGGATCGGTGATGGCGCGGTGCCCCCGAACCAGTTGCAGCCACGTCGTCTGGATGACGTCTTCGGCGAGGGTGCGCTCGAGTCCGTAGGCCCGCACGACATGCCAGAGCACAGGAGTCATCAGCCGCACGAGGTCGTCCATCGCGCGGCTGTCGCCGTCTCGCCAAGCGTCGAAGAACTCGGCGGCTCGCCTCCAGCGAGCCGCACCGTCGTCCGGTGCAGGATCGAGGCCGGCGCCGTCGGGTGCCCCGTCGATCATGAGTCCCATTGTGATCACACCAGTCAGGAGCACGGCAAGAGCCTGCTGATACATGGACTCGGTATTTTTTCCGAGGCGTTAGCGTGGGGAGGTGATCGCTCTCGCTGTCGTCCTGTTCCTCAACGCCGCCTTCAACGTGCTGGTGTGGCCCCGTTTCTACAAGCGCGTCGCGACGGACCCCCGGGCTCGGGATGCCGACGGCAAGGCCACGACGTTCTTGAAGGTGCATGCCGTGCTGATCGCGATCGCCCTGGTGCTCGCACTGATCTCGGTGATCGTCGGCATCGCGGGGCTCGCCGGAGCGCTCTGAGGGTCAGCGCCCTGGTCAGCCCGAAGGCGGTCAGGAGCGGGTGACCGGCTGCTGCAGCTCGGTGATCCAGTCGGCCTGATCTTCGGATTCCGACCGCAGATAGACCTCTCGGCACGCACCGACGGCGGCGACGCCGCCGTTGCTGATCGCCTCGTTCAGCGCATGCCAGCTGTCGTCGATGGTCGCCATGGTGCCGAGGTGCGTGGCGGTGAACGCCGCCTCGACGGCCGGCAGCTCGACGATGACGATCCCGTCGACGGCGGGGCCGTCGTAGACGAACCCGACCGTGATGCGCACCCCGTGCTTGTTCATGTCGTACTCGGCGACGGGGAGTCCCGGCGCTGCCCCCGCATCGCGCAGAACGCCGGCCACCTGGTCGAACAGCGGACCCACGACGGCCGCGACCTCGGGCTGCGAGGCGACGGTCTCGGTCAGTGCCGCGAGGCGGACGTAGGGGAGTGGCTTCTCGGTGATCTGCATGGCGGACATCGTCGTCTCCTCAGTTCGTGTGCGTGCCAGGGCGTGTGCGCGTGCCGCCGATCCTACGCAGAGGCGCCGACATCGGCCAGCGTGGTGTGGCGGACCAAAAATGGTGGACGTAGGGTGAGGACGCCGGGGGGGCGCTGGCCCCGCGATGGAGCTGGGGGGCCTGATGCGAAGTGCGACGAGTGAGAATGGGGCGGGGCGCCGGGATTCTCGGGAGAGCCGAGGGTCGTTGCCCAATCGGACGCTGCTGTGGGGAGGGGCGCTGTTGCTCGCTGCCGCTCTGAGTCAGGCAGCCCATTTCGCGGTCTACCCGCTGTTGCCCTGGCAGTATCGAGTCACCTACCTTCCCGGTGCACTCATACCGAGCCTCGTGCTTGCGGCTCTGATCGTGTTCGCGGTGGGGGTGCGCGGCGGCGGCAGCGTGGTGGGCAAGAGCATCGTGGGCAGGATCGCCCTGATCGGCTTCGGTATCTGCCACGCGTACGCCGGGTGGTTCGACTTTCTGCGGCTCCCACTCTCCGAACCTCTTGCGTACGGTTTGATCGTGGCGCCTGTCCTGGGCTCAGGGCTCCTGATCGTCTCCGTGATCGTCATCGCATGGCGGGGAGCTCTGCCCGGCCTGTGGCGCTATGTTCCGGCGCTCATCGCAGCGGCTCTCTTCGCACGGTTCTGGCACGCACTCACTGTCAGCCAAGACGTCATCACCTTCATCAGCATCGATGCTTCCGTGATCATCGCCCAGCTTCTGCTCGGGAGCCTGTCGCTGTTCCTTTCATTGCGTGTCGCGAAGCTCGAGAACTCCCGATCGTCGACGTGAACCACCGCGAGAGCCGACGACGCGGCAGGCGGCGCGAACGTACGGCTCAGGCGTTCTCGTACTGCTTCGCGTGCTCGGCCCAGCGCGCCTCGACCGGCAGGGCGCGCAGCGCGCGGTTGCCGAGCGCGAGGGCGACGGCGACGATGCAGAGCGCCGCGCACACGAGGATCGTCCATTCGCGGCCGATCCAGGTGAGGCCGAAGCCCGCGATCAGCGGCGCGAGCGGCAGCGCGCCCATGCCGAGAACGCCCGCGGCACTGTTCGCCCGTCCGAGCAGCTGTGTCGGCGTCGCGACCATGAAGTAGCCCATCATCCCCGCGTTGAGGGCGGGAAGCAGCAGCACCGAGGCGCCGAGCACGACGACGATCGCCCACGGTTCGGTGACCGTCGAGAGCAGGATCGAGCCGATCGCGCCCCCGGAGAGACCCGCGATGGCGAGGACTCCCGTGCGGATGCGCGGCACGAGCATCGGGGCGACGATCGCCCCGACGAGCATGACCGCACCCACGCCAGCGCCCAGCGAGCCGATCAGGAGCTCGGAGTAGCCGGCCTGCTGGAGTGCGTACATGACAGTCGTGATCGCGGCGTTGAAGCCGAGGTTGATGATCGTGATGATGAGGAGCACGCCGCCCAGGTCTGGTCGGGAGAACAACCAGGCGAAGCCCTCGCGGAGCTCTGCCCATGCGCTGGTCTTGCCTCGCGCACCGGCATCCGATGCGGTGTCTGGGGGGAGGCCCAGACCGTCTGCCGGATCCGCGGCGAGCCCCGCGGCGATACGCCCGTCGCTGTTCGGATGCTCTCCGGACGGCGGCTCGGCATCTGCATCGGCCTCCGCCCCCGTGTCGGTGATTCCGGCGCGGCGCGCCTCTCGCTGCAGCATCCATGCCGTCACCGCGGCGACGGCGTGGCAGAGAGTCATGACGGCGCCGACCAGCCAGCCGCCCACGCCGAGAAGCAGTCCGCCCAGAGGGCCGCCGGCCAGCTGCAGCGCGGCATCCCGCCCCTGGTTCGCCGCCTGAGCCCTGCCCATCGCGTCGTCGGGCACGATCTCCTTGATCGCGCTCTCACCGGCGACGTCGAAGAGACCGCTGCGCGCGGCCAGCAGCACGTTCGCCGCGAGCAGGGTGCCGAAGGCGAGAGCGTCGGCGAGAGCCAGCAGTGTGAAGGCCCCCGCCAGCAGGATGCCGATCAGCGAGCCGATGAGCATGAGGACGATGCGCCGGTGCCGATCGGCCAGGATGCCGCCGGCGAGCGTGAGGATCAGGCGCGCGACCATGCCCGCACCGCCGATGATTCCCGCTTGAGCGGGGTCATCGGTGACCACCAGGGCGAGCAGGGGGATCGCGAAGGCGAACAGCGTCGCCGCGAGACCCTTGCTCGTGTCGCTCACGAGCCAGGTCAGATACCGGGCGTTCCGCCAGAGCCGGTGTGGTGCGGTCACGGTCGTCGTCATGCTCTAGAGAGTAGTTCCGCAAGAAGACTTGCGCAACTACTCTTGCGCAATGACTCGTGCGAGTAGGATCTGAGCATGGGCGACGGCATTCACGGTGAAGATCCCGTATGGATGACGACGGCCATGCTCAAGGCCTACACGCATCCACTGCGGCGAAAGATCCTTCGCCTGCTCGCCCGACGCCACCACATGCGCGCGGCCGACATCGCCGCCGAGCTCGAGGTCGCCGCGAACAGCGTCAGCTTCCACCTGCGCACCCTCGCTGATGCGGGCCTCATCGTCGAGGCTCCGGAGCACGCGCGAGATCGTCGAGACCGCGTCTGGGCGCCGGTGAAGGGTGCGATGAGCGTGGGCGACCCCGACCACCCGGTGGCCGACGAGGAGCTCGGCGACGCCGTCGTGCGAGCCGTGGCCACCGAGCACCAGGACCTTCTCCAGCGTGTGATCGCGTGGTCGCCCGAGTACTACGGAGGTCGAGCCTCGGGCATCCACGCCGTGTTCCAGCAGCGGACCACCCGGCTCACCGAGGCCGAGTTCACGGCGGTCATGGAGATCTTCGACAAGGCGGTGGCCGAGGCTGAAGCCGCGCATGACGATGACGATCCTGAAGGCCGCTTCTGGCAGATCGATCTCGTCGCCGCCGACGACACGATCTGACCGCTACGCGCCCTCCGGCTCCGTCGCGGCCTCGTCCTCCGCTGTCTCTTCCGGCTCCCGATGGCCGCTGAGGATGAGGATGCGGCGCAGCTGCATGGCCGCGAGCACGCCGGGGCCCATCGAGCGCCGCACATCGATCGTGCGGTCGTCGACGGTCGCGAGCAGCAGCCTGATAGCACGGGCAGCCTCCCCGCGAGCGCGGTGATCTGCGGGCGTGAGCGGATCCTGCTGCACGATGACCTCGGCGACGGCGTGGCACGCGGCCGAGAGCGGTTCGGGCAGCGCCGCATCCAGCTCGAGCGCGCCAGGGCGATCCCAGATGGTGTCGGCGGTCTCGTCGGAGATGTCGCGGATCAGGTGGGCGATGCGATCGAGGCGCGCGAGTTCGGCGTGGATGTGCTGCGTCTCTCCGCGGCGCCCGAACGCGCGTGGGTTGCCTCGCCGGCTGTCGTCGGCGTCAGACAGCGCGGTGCGAAGCTCTGACGTCGTGTCGGCGAGTGACGACGCATCGTCGGCCCACTTCTCGTGCTCCGGGGGCCAGGATTCCGAGACGGCCGATCCGATGTCGTGCAGGTGCTCGCTCAGCTGCGTGCGGAAGGCGTCGACCTTGGCCGCGGCGGCGAGAGTGAGCGGCGCGGGGGCGATCACCAGGTTCACGATGAGGCCGACGACCACTCCGACCCCCATCTGCACGAGGTAGCCGAGCGAGTACTCGTCGGCGTTCTGGCCGCCGACGATCAGCACGAACAGCGCGGCCATCGGCACGTACTCTCGGCCGACGCCGAACCAGCCGGTGCCCGAGACCAGCACGCCGACGCCGACCACGGCCGGGATCGACCACCACGTCGGCCCGACGGTCAGCACGACGATCGCGGCGAGTCCGATGCCGGTGGCGAGTCCGAGCAGGGTCTGCAGGCCCGATCGCACCGACCCCATCAGCGTCGGGTACATGGTGACGAGCGCGCCGAGCGGCGCGTAGTACGGGTACTCGTCGGTGACTCCGGGCGTGTGAGGGGCGATCAGCCACGCGAGTCCGACCGCCAGTGCGGTCTTGGTGACGAGCAGCAGCCGGGCGGGGTCGACCGCCTCGCGCAGCGAGCGCACGATGCCAGGGCGGCGCGCGCGCACTCGTGTTCTGATGTTCGTCACGGCATCCTCTCGTCATCCTCCCCGAAGGGATGACGCTAGCCGTTCGGCATCCGTCCTCGCACCTGGTTGCATCTGGCGGTGAGGGCGGGTAGCGGTCGGAACGCGACGACGCCGGCCGCCCCGTGAGGAGCGACCGGCGCCGAGTGATCACCGGGTGATCAGGGGATGGCCCTGCGGAAGGCGAGGAACGATATGCCCGCGAGCACCGCGGTCGCGACGAGGCCCCACAGTGCGAGTCCGAGCGCGCCGGCGTCGAGGATCCCCCGCCACACCTCATCCCACAGCTCGAGTCTCGTGGCGAGGAAGGCGAGTCCCACGAGGATGAGGCCCAGACCGACGCCCGCGATGGTGAGAACGGTGGGGCCCCAGCTCTTGTAGATCGTCGCCCCGGTGAAGCCGACGACGAACAGGAAGAGGGCGAGGGTGAAGTACACGGTGAACGCCCCGAGCGGACCCGCCTCCCACAGCCACGGCAGGTAGAACACGTAGCCGTTGATGCCGTATCCGTTCGTCAGCGTCTCGATGCCCCCGCCGATCAGGAACACGATCCCCAGGAACGCGCTGCCCAGGATCGCCGTGAGCATGGTCCCGAAGAAGAAGTCGCGCCGGGTGATGCTCATCGCCTGCGAGAACGGGAAGGTCAGTGTCATCGCCGAGAGGCCGATGGCGAAGAAGTACCAGAGCGGAGCCTGGCCGCCGCCGCCGTACTTCGGGCCCTCGGTCGGGATCATCGCGTAGATGAGTATCGAGATGACCACCGCGGAGCCGAGGATGATCAGCGGCACCCAGATGAACGTCTGCCGGTTGATCAGCTGCAGGCGGATGACGTTGAGTGTGCGTCGCATCAGCGGACCTCCTCTTTCGCGGCTGAGGCTCTGGTGGCAGAGCCCGCCTCGGCCTTCTGGGTGAGACGCACGATCAGCTGCTGCAGCGACACCGGAGCGAGATCGAGACCGGATGCCGTGACCTCGGCGCGGTCGGCGGCGGACAGCGCCCCGAGCACGGTGACGGAGGCGACTCGGCCGAGGGCCTCCCGGTGCAGAACCTCGCGGCCGGATGCCCAGGCGTCGACCTTGGCGGCGTCGCCGACCACGGTGACGGCGCGGTCGCGCACGGCATCCGTGTCTTCGTCGAGCAGGATCTGCCCGTTGTCGATCACGATGACCTTCTCGATGAGGTTCGACACCTCGTCGATCAGGTGCGACGAGAGGACGATGGTTCGTGGGTGCTCGGCGTAGTCCTCGAGCAGACGGTCGTAGAAGATCTGTCTGGCGACCGCGTCGAGACCAAGGTAGGGCTCGTCGAAGAAGGTCAGCTCGGCGCGCGAGGCGAGACCGATGATGACCCCGACGGCCGAGAGCTGGCCGCGCGAGAGCTTCTTGATCGTCTGCTTCATCGGCAGCTGGAACTGCTCGATGAGCTCGTCGGCGAGTTCCTGGCTCCAGTTGCGGAAGAACAGGCTCGCAGCCTTGAACGCGTGACGCGGGTATGCGTCGTCGGGGTACTTCTGGCTCTCGCGCACGAAGCAGATGCGGTTGAGGACGTGCGTGTTCTCGTAGGGGTGCTCGCCGAAGACGCGCACGGTGCCCGACGACTCGAAGTTCTGCGCGGTCAGGATCGACATGAGCGTGGTCTTGCCCGCCCCGTTGCGGCCGAGCAGTCCATAGATCGCGCCGCCCTCGAGGGTGAGCGACACGTTGTCGAGTGCGTTCTTCTCCTTGTAGTGCTTCGTGAGGTTCTGCACCTCGATGACGGCGGTCATGCGGGGGTCTTCCCTTCTGTCTGGGGTGTCTGCGATGTCTGGGCTGCCTGCGCTGCCCGCTCGCGGAGCAGGGCGGCGAGGTCTTCGGCGCCGAGCCCCAGCGTGCGGGCCTCGGCGAGGAGCGGGTCGATGTAGCGGTCGGCGAATGCGGCGCGGCGCTCGCCGAGGAGCAGATCCTTCGCCCCGGCGGCGACGAACATGCCGATGCCGCGGCGCTTGTACAGCACTCCCTTGTCGGTGAGCATGGCGACTCCCTTGGCTGCTGTCGCGGGGTTGATCCGGTAGAAGCCGGCGAGCTCGTTGGTCGAGGGCGCCTGCGATTCCTCCGAGAGTGAGCCGTCGAGGATCGAGTCCTCGATCTGCTCGGCGATCTGGAGGAAGAGCGGCTTGCCTTCTTCGATCACGAGTCCTCCGCTGTGGTTGATGGGTTAGTTACTCGACTAGGTAACCACTGAACCTGGATCGTGTCAACGGTCTCTTCCGTCTGCGGCGCGCCCGCGGTCGAAAAAGCACCCGAAGTCGCCGATTCGGGTGCGTTTTTGACCACGCCAGGGGCAGTGGGTGGGGGGCGGGGAGGTCGGGCGGGGCAGTAGACGCGAACGGGGTCAGCCGCGGAGGTCGCGAGCGCGCAACGCGAAGACCGAGGCGACGACGAACACGATCGCGAGGCCCCAGGTGAGGGCGAGCCCGCCGAGGTCGACGCCCTCGGAGAGCGGCGGTCGCTGGTAGACCCACGCGTGGGGGGAGAGGGCGTTCAGCCACTCGAGGTCCTTCGACTGCTTCGCCAGCGCCTGCAGGATGTAGCCCAGCACGGCGATGCCCGCGCCGACCCCGGTCGCCCAGATGCGGCGACCGGTCGCGGCGCCGGCGAGCAGGGCGGCGGATGCCGTGAGGAACGCGAGACCCGTGAGCGCAGCGCTCGCTCCCACGATGTTGCGGTCGTCGATGCCGAGTTCGGAGGGGCCGTTCAGCGCCCAGACGACGAGGCCCGCGAAGGCGCCGAGCCACAGCAGCCTGACGAGCACGGCCAGAGCGGACTCGAGTGCATACTGACCGCGGCCGATGCCGTGCGCGAGATCGAGCTCTGCTCGTCCGCTCTCTTCGGCGCCGGCGATGGCCGCGGACCCCCAGATCACCGCCGCGATCGTCAGCAGCAGAAAGCCGATCAGGCCGAAGAACGTGCTCTGCGCGTATCCGGCACCCGTCGAGATCTGGTCGTATCCGAGCGTGTCGACGAGCTCCTTCGGCAGCGAAGAGATCATCGCCTCGAGCTGACCGTCGCCGCCGAGACTCGAATACAGCGGCAGATAGAGGAACAGCACGGCGGCGATGCCGATGGTCCACCAGAGGAGGCTGCGCCACGACTCGCGCAGGTTGCGCCGGAACACCGGCAGGATGCCGTTCATCGCCGGCCCTCCCTGCCCCGGCGGGCGCGTCTCGTCGGCGGCTCGTTCGTGCGGGCCGCCTCGCTCGTGGCAGCGCCGGCGTTCGCGGCAGAGGCGCCGTAGAGCCGCAGCACGGACTCCTCGAGGTCTGGTTCCTCCACGGTCAGGTCGCGCACCTCGAAGCGGGCGAGCACCTTGATGAACGGATCGATCGCGCCGTCCACGGTGCCGGAGATGCTCAGGATGCCGTCGGAGTCATGCACCTCGACTCCGCCGAGACCGGGCACGCGATCGAAGTCGGCGCGGGCGGCCGCGGCATCCGTCGTCGAGATCTCGGCTCGCACGCGGCGGATCGACCCCAGGCGCAGCGAGGCGACATCGCCGTCGGCGACGACCCGCCCGTTCGCGAGCACGGCGACCTCGTCTGCGGTCTGCTGGATCTCGTTGAGCACGTGCGAACTCAGCAGCACGGTCTGCCCGGCGCTCTTCGCCTCGCGGACCATCTGCAGGAACTCGCGCTGCACCAGTGGATCGAGGCCGCTGGTGGGCTCGTCGAGGATGAGCAGCTCGGGTCGGTGCATGAACGCCTGGATCAGCCCGACCTTCTGCTTGTTGCCCTTCGACAGGGTGCGCACGGGTCGCGACAGGTCGACCCCGAGTCGGTCGGCCAGCTCGCGGCCGGTGCGGAGAGTCGCGGTTGCATCGCGGGATCCGGAGACCTGGGCGTAGAACGACAGCATCCGGTGTCCGCTCGATCGCCCTTCGAGGTGCAGCTCGCCCGGAACGTAGCCGATGCGCCGTCGCAGCGCGGCGCCGCCGTGGCGGGGGTCTTCACCGAGCACGCGCACCGAGCCTGATGACGGGCGGATGACGTCGACGAGTGTGCGCAGCGTCGTCGTCTTGCCGGCGCCGTTGGGGCCGATGAGTCCGAAGACGGTGCCTGGTCGCACGTGCAGGTCGAGCTCGTGCAGCGCGATGCGACTGCCGTAGCGCTTCTGCAGACGGTCGATCTCGATCGTGTCGGTCATGATGCGTCTCCTCCCGAGGTGTTCCCCTCAGCCGCGAGTGCGTCTCGCGCACCGTCGAGCAGCGCGGTCGTCGAATAGATGCCGTGGGTGAGCAGCTCCAGCGTCGGCAGCGTGGTGCGCAGGAGCCCAGCGGGGCTCAGCTGGTCCATTCCGAGGGTGCGGGCGATCTGGGCGCGCATCACGACGGGTCCGAGGCCGATCAGGGTCAGCAGCAGAGTCGTCATCTCGGGGTCGCTCATCGGTTCGAGCATCCCGGCGTCGCGCTGTTCGGCGAGCACGGCGCGGGTGTGGGAGAGGAAGCTGTCGAACAGTCGATCGGAAGCAGCCGAACCGTCGACGAGCATCCTCGCGAGGTAGTCGATGTAGGGGCCGTATCGCTCGAGGTCGTTGAGGGCGGTGCGGATGCGGTCGCGGGTCGGCGCGACGATGAGGTCGTGCTCCTCGTCGATGAAGACGCCGACCACGTAGTCGTCGCACTCGCTGCGGAGGGCGTTCTTGTCGCCGAAGTGATGCACGATCAGAGCCGGGCTGACACCGGCCTCCCTGGCGATCGCGCGCAGGCTCGCGGCGTCGTAGCCATCGCGGGCGAAGGCGGCGATGGCGGTGTCGCGGATGCGGGCGCGAGCCGTGATGTCGTCGGAGACTGAACGCATGTACAGCAGACTAAACACGTGTTCAGTCGGTGTCAAGAGAGGGCGCTCCTAGGCTGAAGGAGTGGACTTCCCCTTCGATCGACTGCGCCGTTGGCCCGACGTCGAGGCCGACAACCTGCAGGCCCACGACGCGACCGATCTGCTGCTGGTCGAGCGGGCTCTCGCGCTCGGGGTCGCCGGGTCGGACATCGCGGTGATCGGCGACGAATACGGCGCGATCACCCTCGCGCTGACGGATGCCGGTCTCGACGGCATCCGCGTGCACCAGGACCTCGCGACCGGCCGCCGTGCGCTGGCTCGCAACGCGGACGAGCTGGGCCTCTCGGGCTTCTCGTCGCACGAGCTCGATGCCTCTCTGCTCAGCAGCGCCCGACTCGTGCTGCTGCAGCTGCCGAAGGCGCTGGCAGAGCTCGAAGAGATCGCGGATGCCGTGGCGCGCTGGGCCGCCCCGGACGTCGTGCTCGTCGCCGGCGGCCGCGTGAAGCACATGACCATCGCGCAGAACGAGGTGCTGGGGCGCAGCTTCGCGCATGTGCAGGCCGAGCGGGCGGAGCGCAAGTCACGGCTGGTCGTCGCATCCGGGCCGCGACCGGTGCCGTCAGAGCCGCCGTTCCCCGTGACAGCGCGGCACGGCGGCCTGACCCTCGTCGCGCACGGCGGTGCCTTCGCGGGGGCTCGCCTCGACATCGGCACGCGTGTGCTGCTCGAGGTGCTCGGCCTCGATGGTTCACAATTCAGCACGGATGAGCCGGCACGTACTGAAAACGCCCCAGAACCGGCCGATGTGGCCGGTTCATGCTGCGTTGTGAACGCCGAAGAGCCGAGCCCGCCCCCGGTCGTCGTCGACCTGGGCTGCGGAACCGGCGCGCTCGCCGTCTCGTACGCTCTCGCGCACCCCGATTCCCGCGTGATCGCGACCGACAGATCGGCAGCGGCAGTGGCCTCCGCCCGCGCAACGGTCGCCGCGAACGGCGTCGCAGACCGCGTCACCGTCATGCACGACGACGCGGGCTCCGAGATCGCGGACGCCAGTGCCGATGTCGTGCTTCTCAACCCGCCTTTCCATCTCGGCAGCAGCGTGCACACCGGGGCAGCGACCCGTCTGTTCGAGGCCGCGGCCCGCATCCTCCGCCCCGGCGGAGAGCTGTTCACGGTCTACAACTCGTCGCTCGGCTACCGAGCTGAGCTCACCCGCCTCGTCGGCGCCACCGAGCAGGTGCATCGCACTCCGAAGTTCACCGTGACGCGCAGCATCCGTCGCTGACCGCGTGCGCCTCGCGAGTCCGAAAGCGCCTCGCGAGTCCGACTTCCCGGCATCCGGACTTCACAGGTGTACAGGGACGTCGGAAGCGCACGCCACGGTCTCGCGGCGCGCCCGCTGACCCGTGTCGCACCCCGCCACGCCCGACCTCGCACGCGCGTCCGAAACCCGCGCAATCCCCCGGTCAGCCGACGAAACTGAACGTCGATAAAATTGACGGATTTGCCCCTGACCGGCCATTTCGTTACGTTGGTTGGTGGGCCTGACGGCCCGAAGACCAGTCCGCGATCACGTCCTTCTTTCGAATGTGCTGTGCTGCGAAGAGGCGTGGACGTACGGTCGATGCTCTATCGCGGTGGATCCGAAATCCGCCGTCCGCGCCGCCACAGCACCATGTCGAAACGGCCGGGAGGATCACCCGGGCGTAACCGAAGCAGGCTCAGCCACCCGAAGGCGAGCCGCAGGGGAAACGTGTCCGAAATCGCTCTTGAAGCGCGCAATCTGTACAAGGTGTTCGGGAAGAATCCGAGCAGTGCCGTCCGTCGACTGAAGGCCGGTGAGAGCAGATCCGAGGTCGGCGACGCAGGAACCGCCGCCGTCATCGACGCCAGTTTCACCGTGAACCGCGGCGAGATCTTCGTGATCATGGGCCTCTCGGGTTCCGGTAAATCCACCATCATCCGCATGCTCAACGGGCTGCACGACGCGACCGACGGATCGGTCGTCGTGAACGGCGACCCCATCACCGGCATCCCGTCGTCGCGTCTGCGTGAGATCCGCCGCGACCGCATCTCGATGGTGTTCCAGCACTTCGCACTGCTGCCGCACCGCACGGTCGCCGCGAACGTCGCCTACCCCCTCGAGCTGAAGGGCGTCGGCAAGGACGAGCGCCTGAAGAAGGCCGAGGAGATCCTCACCCTGGTCGGCCTCGAGGGACAGGCCGACAAGCTGCCGTCCGAGCTGTCGGGAGGCATGCAGCAGCGCGTGGGCATCGCCCGTGCGCTCGCGGCCGACTCCGACATCCTGCTCATGGACGAGGCGTTCAGCGCCCTCGACCCGCTGATCCGTCGCGAGATGCAGGAGCAGCTGCTCGAACTCCAGGAGAAGCTGCAGAAGACGATCGTCTTCATCACCCACGACCTCAACGAGGCCATGTTCCTCGGCGACCGCATCGCCGTGATGCGCGACGGCCGCATCGTGCAGATCGGCACGCCGGAAGACATCCTCATGGACCCTGCCAACGACTACGTCGAGCAGTTCGTGCAGGATGTCGACCGCGCTCGTGTGCTCACGGCCGCGAACGTCATGGAGCGCCCGCGCCCGGTCGTCGCCGAGACCGCCGGCCCGCGCACGGCGCTGCGCCAGATGCGCGACGCGTTCATGTCGGCCACGTACGTCACGGGCCGCGACCGCAAGCTGCTCGGCATCGTCACCGACCGCGACGCCGTCAGGCTGGTCCGCCAGGGCGTGTCGACCCTCGCGTCGATCATCAAGCCGGTGCCGCAGAGCGTCAGCGAAGACGAGGTCCTCATGAACCTCTTCATCCCGTCGGTGGAGTCGCCGCTGCCGCTGGCAGTGGTGGATGCCACGGGGCGCCTGACCGGCGTGATTCCGCGCATCACCCTGCTCGCCGCCCTGGGCCCCGGCCCCGGAGCGACCGGCGAGCTCACCCTGCCGCTTCTTCCGATGCCGCAGGCCGAGATCGATGCAGTGCTCGATGACGGGTGGACCGCCGACCCGGCGGACGCCGTGAAGACAGAGGAGGTGCGCTGATGGATGGTTTCCGCATTCCCCTCGGCAGCTGGGTCGCGACCGGAGTCGACTGGATCAAGACGAACCTCGACGGTCTGCTCGACGTCATCTCCTTCGTCGTCAGCTTCCTGGTCGACGGACTCACCCGCGCGCTCCTGAGCCCGCATTTCGTCGTCATCATCGTGATCGCCGCGTTCATCGCGTGGCTCGTCCGCTCGTGGCAGCTGGCGATCGGCACGGTCATCTCCTTCGGACTGATCGTGGCCATGGGTCTCTGGGTGCCGGCGATGCAGACGCTCGCCCTGGTTCTCGTCGCGGCGGCGATCGCGGTGCTCATCGCGGTGCCCCTGGGCATCTGGTCTGCCCGCAACGCCACCGTGCGTGCGGTGCTGAAGCCCGTGCTCGACTTCATGCAGACCATGCCCGCGTTCGTCTACCTGATCCCGGCGATCGTGTTCTTCAGCATCGGCGTCGTCCCCGGACTCGTCGCCACCGTGATCTTCGCTCTGCCTCCCGGTGTGCGACTGACCGAGCTCGGCATCCGCGGAGTCGACTCCGAGACCGTCGAGGCCGGCCAGGCGTTCGGCGCCAAGCCGGGTCAGATCCTTCGCGGCATCCAGCTTCCGCTCGCGATGCCGACGATCCTCGCCGGCGTCAACCAGGTCATCATGCTCGCGCTGTCGATGGCGGTCATCGCCGGCATGGCCGGTGCTGACGGCCTCGGAAAGATCGTCGTCGAGGCGATCTCGACCATCAACATCGCCAAGGGCGTCGAGGCGGGACTGGGCGTGGTGCTCATCGCCGTCTTCCTCGACCGCGTCACGGCAGCGCTCGGCGACCTGGGCAGCAACCGCTCGTCGCTGCTCGGCCTGCTGGCTAGGCGTCGCACGCAGAAGCGCCTCGCCGCGGCATCCGCCGAGGTGCCGGCCACAGCATCCGCCCCCGCATCGGCCGAGGCAGCCGCTGCGAAGGATGCCGAAGACGAGGCCGAGCGCATGAAGGCCTCCCCGCGCCGCGCCCCCGTCGGCGGCGGCGTGCACTGACTCATCCCTCCCGCAAGAGAACACGCAACACAGCAGTACACAGCAACACAGCACATATATACGGAACGAGAGAGATACACATGAAGAAGAAGATCCTGACGATCGCGGCCATCGGCGCCGCAGCGACCCTCACCCTCGCCGGCTGCAGCGGCGACGGCATGGGCGGAACCGGCGGCGACACCGGCGGCAGCGAGTCCGGCTCGGGCGACAAGGGCACGATCACCCTGGGCTTCCTGCCCTCGTGGACCGACGGCCTGAGCACCGCGTACCTGCTGCAGGACCAGCTCGAGAAGATCGGCTACACGGTCGAGATGAAGACGCTGACCGAGGCCGGCCCCCTGTATACGGGTCTCGCGCAGGGTGACGTCGACATCTACCCGTCGGCCTGGCCCGAGCTCACGCACGCCGAGTACATGAACACCTACGGCGATGACATCGAGGATCTCGGTGCCTACTACGAGAACGCCAAGCTGACGCTCGCGGTTCCCGAGTACTCCGACCTGAACTCGATCGAGGATCTCGCCGGCAAGGGCGCAGAGCTCGACGGCAAGATCTTCGGCATCGAGCCCGGGGCCGGCCTCACGGCGCAGACCCAGAAGATGATGCCCGAGTACGGTCTCGACAGCGAGTACGAGCTCGTCACCTCGTCGACCGCGGCGATGCTCACCGAGCTGAAGTCTGCGACCGACAAGCAGGAGGACATCGTCGTGACGCTGTGGCGTCCGTTCTGGGCCAACGACGCCTTCCCCGTGAAGGACCTCGAAGACCCCAAGGGCGCCATGGGCGAGGCCGAGGCCCTGCACTTCCTCGGCACGAAGGGCTTCGCCGAGGAGTACCCCGAGGCCGCTGAGCTGATCGAGCAGATCAAGCTCGACGACGCGCAGTACGGCTCGCTCGAAGACCTCGTCGTCAACGAGTACGGCGAGGGCAAGGAAGCGGATGCCGTCGACGCATGGCTCGAAGAGCACGGCGACGACTTCGACTGGGTCGTCAGCTGACCTGACCCGCCTGTCGACCGTCGACATCCCGCCGGTCGTTGAGCGAAGACGACGGAGTCGACTGAGACGAAACGTGGCGAGCCGATAGCGCATCGGTACCGCGTTTCGTCTCGCTCGGCTTCGCCGGGCTCGCTCGACGACCGCCGGAGCGGGTGGCGGTGCCGGCTGTCCGCAACCCCCTCCTGCGCTGTGCGGTCGGGGCGTAGCCTGTGGCCGTGGACGGGTTCGCGGCGGTCGACTTCGGTTTCGCCCGTGAGGTCCTTCAGCGGGGCATCGCGGCGCTGCACCTCGTCGCGTTCGTCTCGACTCTGAACCAGTTCCGGGCGCTTCTCGGCGACAACGGGCTGCTGCCGGCGCCGGTGCTGCTCGACTGGATCGGCGAGAAGCGCGAGCGGCGGCGGATGCTGCATCCGACCCTCTTCGTCCGCATCCGGTACTCCGATCGACGACTCGCACTGCTGTGCGGGGCAGGGATCGTCGTCTCGGCACTGCTCGTCATCGGCGTTCCGCAGTGGGGTCCGCCGTGGGTGCCGATGCTGTGCTTCCTCGCGCTGTGGCTCGGATACATGTCGGTGGTCAGCATCGGGCAGACCTTCTACTCGTTCGGCTGGGAGATGCTGCTGCTCGAGGCGGGGTTCCTGGCCGCGTTCCTCGGGTCGAATGACCAGCCGGCGCCGACCGTCGTGATCGTGCTGTTCTGGTGGCTGCTGTTCCGGGTCGAGTTCGGCGCCGGCATGATCAAGATCCGCGGTGGGCAGGAGTGGCGAGACCTCACCGCGCTGACCTATCACCACGAGACGCAGCCGATGCCGGGGCCGCTCAGCCGTCAGGCGCACCTGCTGCCTCGGTGGTTCCATCGCGGCGAGGTCGTCGGCAACCACTTCGCGCAGCTCGTGGTGCCCTTCTTCGTGTTCGCGCCGCTGCTGTCGGTGTGGGTTCCCGGACCGGTGCCGCAGATCGTCGGGGCCGTGGCCGCCGTGATCGTGATCGCGACGCAGGTGTGGCTCGTCGCGACGGGCAACTTCGCCTGGCTGAACTGGGTGACGATCGTCATCGCGTTCTCGGCGATCGGGATGCCGGGGGTGGGCGCTCCGGTCGCCGAGCGAGCGGACCCTGACGAGTCGCTGTGGCCCGGCATCCCCCTGTACTGGTTCGTGATCACCACGGCCGTCGGGATCCTCGTCGTGGCCCTGAGCTGGCCGGCCCTGCGCAACCTGTTCGCTCGTCGCCAGCTGATGAACGCGAGCTTCAACAGGTGGCAGATCGGCAACGCCTACGGCGCCTTCGGCACCCTGACCAAGGAGCGCATCGAGATCGTCGTCGAGGGATCGGTCGATGACGATGGACTGCTGTGGCGCGAATACGAGTTCAAAGGCAAGCCGGGCGACGTGCGCCGCATCCCTCGCCAGTTCGCGCCGTACCATCTGCGGCTCGACTGGTTGATGTGGTTCCTGCCGCTCGGGCGCTCACTCGACGACTGGTTCACGGTGTTCCTGCTGCGACTCCTCGAAGCGGATGCTCCGACCCTCGCGCTGCTGCGCATCGACCCGTTCGACGGCGAGCCGCCTCGGTGGGTGCGAGCGGTGTCGTATCGCTACCGCTTCGCCACCCGAGCCGAACGGCGCGCCGACGGTGTGGTCTGGGTGCGCACGCGCCAGCGGATCGTGCTCGGCCCCCTCGGGTTGCGGTAGGGCGGGTGGCAGCCTCTGA